>NZ_JCACKG010000306.1:0-2246 GCF_059505265.1 Myxacorys chilensis
TCCAGCGATAAACCTGCAGGTGCGGCGATAAAGGTCGGGAACGAACCGTCATGAAGATTCCTATGCGGGAGAAAGCCGCCTAGTTTGGAATGGTTCGAACCTTCTAGCCGCCACAGCGCGGAAAATCAAAGCACCTGCATCCGCCTTTTGGCGCATTGCGCACTTTGTTCGGATGGCGCACGTGCTGTGCGATAGTGTGCTAGAGGCCGGAGCCGGTCCAGCCGTCGGTTGTTTCAGGCGCGGCGCAGCGGAACGGGAGGAAGGTGCTGGCCGCGCCCGCATTCATCATCGCCAAGGTGAGGGCGTTGGCGATCTCGAGCTCGGCGGTTGATTGGGGGCAGACCGGGGCATGGCTCTCGCAGCCGCTGGCGATGAAGTTCTCGTTGCCGGCGATAAAGGCGTAGTTCATGCCGTCTGTGCCGAAAGCGTCGAGGGCCTGGTTCCACGCCGTCTGGTAGGCGGCGCACTTCTGTTCGGGCCAGGAGGCTTGTTGCGCCTGGGCGGGCGGAGCGCCGACAAGCAGGGCGGCCAGGATAAGGATCGATCGCATGCCCCGCTTATGCCTGAGCTAGGCCTCTTCGAGCAAGGCGGCGAGTTCATCCGGCATCAAGAGCGGCACGTCATGGCCGCAGGGGAGTTCGCGAACGGTCCAGTCCGGATCGTTGCGCAGCGGTTCGGCATAGCTGCCAAAGCCGTCCCAGCCGGCGGCAAGGATATAGGTCTTGCGTCCGATGTTCTTGTAAGCGCCGGTGTGGCGGAGCGGCTCGGTAAAGGTGCCGACCGGCTGCGAGGTGCAAAGGGCACGAACGCGCTCGGCCTCGGCAGGGGTTGTGTATTCGTTGCTCTCGAACTCGGGCACCGGGACGAGCGGCTCGGTATAGTTTGCGCCGATCAGGCTCTGGAACGACTGCCCGTCTTCGGGAATGAAGGCGTCGAGGTAAACGATGGCGGCAATGCGATCGAAAACGCGCTCGGCCACGCCGGTCGCGACAAAACCACCATAGGAATGGGCGACGAGCGTCACGTCCTGGAGGTCATGAAAGACCATCTCGTTGACGATGTCGTCGACATGGGTGGAAAGGGTAATCGGCAGTTCGGCGAGGTGCACGCGCTCGCCCAATCCGCTCAGCGTCGGCACATGCACCGCATGACCCTTGGCACGCAGCAGGGGCGCAACCTTGTCCCACCCCCAGGCGCCGCTCCAAGCCCCATGCACGATCACGAATGTGGTCATTCCCGTCCTCCACGGTTGCAAAATGCAAGTGATTGCTTTTCGCAAGCATAGAAGATAGTGTCAAGTCATGAACGATTTCTCGTATCGCTCGGGCTGCCCCATCAACCTAGGCCTCGAGGTGTTCGGCGACCGCTGGACGCTGCTGATCATTCGCGACCTGATGTTTGCCGATAAGCGGCATTTCCGCGAGTTCCTCCAGTCGGCAGAGGGAATTTCCAGTAACATCCTGGCCGATCGCCTCGCCATGCTGGTGGAGAACGGCATCGTCACACGCGCCGGCGATCCTGAGCATAAGCTCAAGGCCATCTATTCGCTGACCCAGAAGGGCATCGATCTCCTGCCGATCATTGCCCAGATCAGCCGCTGGAGCCGCACCTACATGCCGGTCGATCCTGCCATGGCGGCCACGGGCGAGGCGCGGGACCGGGCGGGACCTGGTGCGGTGGAACAGCAGATGGAAACGCTACGGGCGACGCACCTGCCGCAATCCTGACCTGGCGCAGCGCTTATGTTTCCGGCATAGCTCGCGCCATCTGGAGGCAGTCCCATGAACAACGACATCAGCATCGACACAGTCACCGAACTGGCCAAGAACTGGGGACGGCTCGATCGCTACGAGATCACCCACCGCAAGCGCGACGGCTCGGAGCAGACGGTGCTGCGGGAAGTCTATGACCACGGTAGCGCTGCCGCGGTGCTGCTCCATGCGCCACAAGCCGATACGGTTATCCTCACCCGCCAGTTCCGCCTGCCGCCGCATCTCAACGGCGATTCGGCCTGGATGGTGGAGGTGCCCGCCGGAATGCTGGACGGCGAAGCGCCCCTGATTACGGCGCGGCGGGAAGCAATCGAGGAAACCGGCTACGACCCGCAGCACCTCCAGTTCGTGTTCGAAGCCTATACCAGCCCTGGCTCGTTGACCGAAAAGTGCGCCTGCTTCCTGGCGGAATATACGCCGGGAGAAAAGGTGGGGACGGGCGGCGGGTTGGCGCAGGAGGGGTTGTGTCGCGGC
>NZ_JCACKG010000307.1:0-33447 GCF_059505265.1 Myxacorys chilensis
GTAGATACGCTTAAATCTTTTGTGCTTCTGTCCGAACTAAAGGGGTCACTTCAACCCTCTTCGGGGAAATGGAGACAACAAACTTCATCGACGTTCTACCTCAAGAATTTGTAGGAGGTCAAAAAAGTACCTCAGTGTAGATGCTTTCGCTATCTCAAGTAGCTGCACACCTATATACGGTCCGATAGATGTGTCAACTTGATATATACGTAGGAATTTAATCAAACTTAACTTTTAATTAATCTAGCCTTAATAAAATACGAGGCTACAGGCTTTTGAAGCCACAACTCAGTTCGTGGCCATTAAATCGCAGACTGTTACCAAAAAGAGGCTGTGGCTCAAGTTCAAAGGAGCAGAGTGTATAGAACCCATTTGAGATCTCAGGCGGTAGATGCAAGACGTTTCAGCATCAGCCTGACAAAGCAGAGGTTGATTTTGGCAGTTGCATGACTCAAGGAGCGCTCAAAGTTCTTCACCAAGCTCTTACACCGTTCCATCCAAGCATTGGAGCGTTCAATGATCCACCGCTTTGCCACTGGCACAAATCCTGATTTGCCCTGCGCTGCCTTCTGTTGCTTTGAGGGTTTGGAGGAAAGCTGAAACCGAATCTTCGTCATCATCTGCGGATAAACTTGCTCTAACGCCGCTACCAAATGCTCGACGTGATAGCCGTGGTCGAGCAAGATGGTAATCTTCGGGATGTTGACGGGTTTCGACTTGAAATAATCGATGTTGAGCGTCAGCATCTCAATCAATCCAGCATCATCGGAGACATTGGCTTTGGTGCAATGGATGAAAAAGGGAAACCCCAATGTGTCAACGGCAAGATGCCGCTTAATGCCATTGGTCGATTTGTAGAAACAGAAGCCTTTTGACTCGACACTCGCCGTACAGGTATTTTTGACCGCTTGAGAATCAATCATGATTAAGCGAGTCCACTGCGGTTTTTTTTTACCTGTTCTCGCACTTGCTCATGTAACACCTGCTTCAAGGTTTCGATGGCTCCAGCCGCGCGCCACTGTTTGTAATGCCAATAAACCGTTGAATAGGGCGGCAAGTCTTTCGGTAAGTCTTCCCAATTACAGCCATTCTTCAGTTGATAAAAGATGCCATCGAGGATTTGCCGCGTCGTCCAGCTACTTGGTCGGGTTCGTTTCTTTGGCGGCAGTATCTCAGGCAGCAGGGGTTCAAGAATTTCCCATTCTGCATCAGTGAAGCTGCTCGAATATGCCATAGGACGAGATCTTAGAGTTGGATGTACCTTATCTCTTTATTATAAAGATCCCAAATGGGTTCTATAGAAGACTAGGGCTTCCAGATTAGAAGGAAGCGAAAAGTATGCCTGCTCTGCCCAAGATAAAGGCTCCTGCGATCGCGGTTAAGTTTAACCTCTGCTTAATCTCCGTTAGACAAAAGCCTCCGTGCCAATCCTGTTGCTTTCCCTATTGTTTTCCACATTCGTAAAACTACTCGTACAACGATTCTTCTGATTTTGCCAACGGTTTAGCATCATTGCTCTTGGTTTCGCTAAGGGTTAACTAATTTGAAAAGCGGAACATACGGAATATGAAAGTCATTCATCTTCTTAAAGAAAGCTCCTATTAAACCCGAAGTGAAACTCTGTCCTTGGATGAGTTGATCTCTCTCTTAGGAAGCTACATTTGTGAACTGTAATAAATAATTATGAGAAGTATAAAGTAACAGAAAAGCAATAAGGTACATGCAAGGCAGTCTAGCTACGCCGTTAAAAACGCGGGAACTTATTCCAGCTACAACTCAGGCGCAAATCCAAAATCCATACTACGAAGCGGAAAAAAGCTTCGGTGCGTTAATTGAGCTTGAAGATCTCGACCAGCAGCTTGATCACCCTATTGCTCAAATCAGCGATTTCGAAACAACGCTCAAGCAAGCGTTGACAGAAGCCTATCAAACGCCGCAGGGTTCGGACGATGCCCATTGGTTCATCCAACGAGTGTTGTACCGGATCAATCGACTCAATCTTTTTTGGTACGACGATCTGAGCCATTACACCAACGAGCGATCGCTGTATCTGCAAAAGATTCGGAATCAGATCGAAGCCGCTTGGCAACAGTGGGAACTGTCTCACGTCGATGCCGAGAGTTATAAGTCACTTGACTTTAAGCGAGCGCTGAGCAATCGCTACGAAGCCGATCTTAATCCTGCTTTATCTGACGATGCGATCTATTTAAGAGAACGCTTGTCGTTTGAGGGATATCGTTATTTGATTGCGATCGCATCCTTTGATGGGCTGATCGAATCGAGTCGGCTTACCCGAATTTTGGGTGGGGCAGCCAACGAAGTACAGGCAACCCTGACCAGAGTGCTGATTGAGGAATATGGCAACGGTCGTCTGTCTCGAAAGCATTCGACATTTTTCGCGCTGATGATGACCGAACTCGGCTTAAACACGCAGCCCGAGGCCTATATCGATCTCGTTCCCTGGCAAGTTCTTGCCAGCACAAACCACAACTTTTTGCTCACCGAATGTAAGCGGCACTTCCTGCGCTACAACGGGGGTCTAGCTTACTTTGAAGTTGCTGGGCCTTCTGCCTACCGCAACTATCTCGCCGCCGCTCAGCGCCTCGGACTCTCCGATGACGCTATGGGATATTGGGAACTCCACATCCGCGAAGACGAGCGACACGGACGCTGGATGGTTGAAAACGTGACGCTGCCGCTAGTGGATATGTATCCCAACGAAGCGTGGCAACTGGTATTGGGCTACGACCAAGAAAAGATCATGGGCGAACGAGCGAGCGAAGCAGTCGTGGCACGGCTGCGTCAATGGGAAGCTGAGCCGCTGCCTGTGGTTTCTCCTTAAAGCGAGCTTAACTTTAAGCAAGCTATGACGGGTGCAACGCATAATTTATGGGATGACTCTATGACACTCACTGGATCTCGCGTGCGGCGATCGCACGTCACTTCTCAGGGATTACCTGATGCAACTCCTGCTTACTCTCAGCAGGAAGTGTTTTTCTGCCCTGAAGAATCTCATTTCTATTCTTATTGTTTAGAGCGATTAGTATTTAATCGTCATCGCGATTCCAATAGCATTATTGAATTTGGCTCTGGTGATGGTAGTCCTGTTATTAATGCGCTGATGCGGAGCCAGTTTAACGGAACGATTCAGGGTTACGAGCTAAATCCTTCTGCTCATCAAGTTGCTTGTTCTAGAGCCTCTCAGTGTGAACTAGACCAGAAGTATGTTGTTCACAATCAGTCGTTTTTTGACGCTGATGCTCCCAATGCAGATTGTTTGATTGCCAATCCGCCTTACTTGCCTGCCCCAGATAACAACATCTGTATGCCTCTGTTACATGGTGGCGACGATGGCGCGACGATTACAAACAAACTTCTGACGTTGGATTGCCCCAACGCCATGCTGCTGATCTCTAGCTATTCAAACCCAGTAGAAACCATCGAACATGGACTGGATCACGGATATGCAGTTGCAGATTTTATGGTGACGCCGCTTCAGTTTGGTTACTACAGTTCTGAGCCAAAGGTGAGAAACTGCATTTCAAAACTGCGTCAAAATCAGCAAGCGTTCTATTCTCAGAATATCTATTTTCTGGCTGGCGTTCTGTTTACAAAGCAAGAACTTGGTGCGATCGATATCTCTAACGAGTTGATCAAAGTGATGACTGCTTTGTGATATTTTACCAATGCTTCTATCATGGCAACTGTTGATATCCTCATTCCTACTTACAATCGTTCAGCAGCGTTGGCAGTGACGTTGACGAGTTTGATCGCTCAAACCTACAAGGATTTTAGAGTCATCATCTCCGATCAGACCGAAAGTGTGGATGCCAACGGCGAATGTCAAGGGGCTTTTGCTGCTGGAGAGGTGCAAGCCGCACTGCGAGTTTTGCACTCAGTTCTTGGTTCCAACCCCGACGCCATTCAAACCCATCAGCACTTGCCTCGACGAGGCATCGCAGAACAGCGCCAGTTTTTGCTCGATCAAGCCACAGCACCGTATGCTCTTTTTCTAGATGACGACCTAATTTTGGAGCCTTTTGTTGTTCAGCAACTGCTGACTACTATTCAAGAGGAAGAATGTGGTTTTGTTGGCAGTGGCATGATTGGACTGAGTTTTAGTGATGATGTGCGTCCTCACGAGCAGGCAATCGAGTTCTGGGACAGATCTGTTCAGCCTGAATCAATCTGTCCTGGAATGCCGCAGTGGGAGCGCTGGAAACTCCACAATGCAGCGAACCTTTATCACATTCAGCGAAATTTTAACCTGAATCCAAAGCAACCTCGCACCTATCGAGTCGCTTGGGTTGCAGGATGCGTTTTATATGACGTGGCAAAAATTCGCAGTGTAGGAGGCTTTAGCTTCTGGCACGATCTTCCCGAGAATCATTGCGGTGAAGATGTGTTAGTACAACAGCGAATTATGGCGCGGCATGGCGGATGTGGCGTTCTTCCCTCTGGAGTTTATCACCAGGAATTGAAGACAACGATTCCCGATCGCAGCAACAATGCACCCGTAATGCTTCCCTTAGCAACCTAACACCAGCAAAGTAAATTTACCCATAACATAAATGGCTGCCTCAATCTCGAAGCAGCCATTTATGTTATGGGTGGAAGGATTCATAATCAGTCAATCTTGATTACGAATCCTTACCAATTAGAATCCGCCGAAGTTGTAACCAACCCCTACTCGAATTCCGACAGCCGCTTGTCCTGTTACAGAAGCGTTAACGGCTGCTGTTGCTGTGAATTGACGCGAGATAGGCACATCAACACCGCCTGTTAATAACAAAGCAACATCTCCACCATCGCCCGTTGAGACTGCTGCGCCAATTCCAACATATGGAGCGATCGGAACACCTAGCGCACCTCCTACTGGACCTGCCGGACCTGCGCCAAAGTTAAAGTCATAGGTGATGGGAAGCAAAATAGTCACATCATCCGAAAACTGAACCGATGGACGAGCTGAAAAAGAACGGGTTAAGCCAATCTTACTAAAGAGTTCAAAACTGGTCTCGCCCAGCGCCGTGTCGCCATCACCAACACCAATGTTAGCGCCAATACCCACATAGCTAGAACCAGAACGAGTTGCACGACCCGGTGTGATCTGCGGTATTAGGTTGTTGTTTGGAGTTGTGGTATCTGGTGTTGTACCTGGAGTATATTGTGGCGTTACAGGCGTGGTTGAATCCGGTGTAGTCGTTCCCGGTGTTGTTGAATCCGGTGTAGTCGTTCCCGGTGTTGTCCCAGGCGTAGTTGAATCCGGTGTAGTGGAAGGCTGGGTTTGCGGAAATGTGGTATCCGGCTGGGTTCCACCAGGCGAGATAATGGTTGGACTGGTCGTGTTCGGAGCAATACCACCCGGAACCGTATCAGGAACGGTAGATGGGTTGCGTGTACCAGGCGTGGTTGCAGGAACACTTGGAACAGCATTCGGATCGGTAGTCCCGGGACTCGTTGCACCCGGATCAATACGCGGAACCGTATCAGGAACGGTAGATGGGTTACGTGTACCAGGCGTAGTCGGTGAACCCGATGAACCATCAGTAGACTGTGCTAACAAAGTTGCTTCGGGAGCTTGGCTTAATAGTGCTGATGCTTTTGTGACCGAGTGACCTGGAATAGGAGCCGCAACTTTAGCAGAGGCTTGTGGTTTAGTTCCTTCTAGATATGAAGCGTTCGAGTCTGACCGTATAACTTGATTGGATAAGACAGAAGTTGCATCTGTGGCGTCTGGTTCTTCTGCTTGCGCTTTGACAGTTCCAGCAAAGACCGTAAGCATAGCGATGCTTAGCGGTAGAAGGATTTTTTTATTAACTAGGTTCAGGGTCATAGGTTCTGCTAACGTCCGAAGCGTTGTGCGCTTGTGGGTAGGAAGACAGGCAATAAAGCTCAGTCTTTAGCTATGAGCGTAGAGCGTTCAATTTCTTGGAACCTCTCTCTAAAGAAGGAAAATCTTTTGGCGAGCAGGTTATAGAGTATTCAGGATTAGCAAAATCCTTTAGAATCAAGCTTCTAGCCTTTCAATCGGGTTGCAAAGTTTTGCGATCGCGTCGGCGATAAGCTACGGGCTTTTAAGATAGCTGCCGCTAAAAACGCATAGGATAGGATGCCCACCAGCGCTAGAACAACCGGGCTAACCCACCCCATTGCATTCCAGAGCGCATGCAGTCCAGCGGCAGTCAGATAGCCAATGGTCAGAATCACAGCACTTTGTTTCGGCTTTAAAACACTTAGTCCAATGAAGTAACCCAGATAGCCGCTATAGGCCATATGACCCGAAATCGACCCCAGCAAACGAGGAATGAGGAGTTGTAGACCTCTCAATTGATTCACTCCTTCACCGACTTGTAGCGTCGTATTTTGAATGATTTCTGGAACATACTGTCCCAAGGTTTCTAGCAGCGTAAATCCAACAGCAGACGCGGCCCCCAGCAAGATACCGTCCAATGGCTCCCAGATGCCAACGCGACTATTCCACGGCGCGGGCAAAAATCGTCCGATCGCAAATAACGCAAGTAGAGGAAGCGCCTTCAGCAACTCTTCCATCAAGCCTGCACCAAAAAACATCCGAATCAGCAGCACTAAGAAACTGATTGATTCTCCATCTTCTGGTACGCGTCCGGGCAAGACTTGTCGAAACAGCCAGATCGACAAGGGTAAAACCGGACTGCTGAGTAGAGCAATTGTGCCTAATGCCGCTGCGACCGGAACCCACCACGGTTTGTGCTTACCGCAGAGTTGGTAAACAAAATAGTAAGCGGCTAGGGCTAGATATCCAGCAATGAGCAAATTGAAGACGATCGCCTGTCCAACTGCCAAGAACATCGCTACCACAAATCCGATAGTGATCATACTCGGCGCGAGATAAGCTTTTTGCGTCAAATCTCGCCCTGTGGAGAGGATCGGAAACAGTTGGGTAAACGTAACTCTTTCTTCGACGATAGGAGCGACAGGAGTATCTTGAGGAGGTAAAGTCAAGACTTCGAGGGTCTGAGACTGATGCTCTTGAGCGCAATACTCGAAAATATATTCAGGCCCACTCTGTCCTAGTGTGATGCGATCGCGGCTTTGCAACATCTGGCAACCGCGCAACCGTTTTCCGTTCAAATACGTACCATTCGAGCTATCAAGATCACAAACCCACCACCTTGACCCTGTTCCTGGCTCGGCAGCGGGGCGAATCTCGACATGACGCCGCGACACAGAAGCATGTAAAACCGGATCGACCACAATATGACAGCGGGAATCTCGCCCAATTGCCACAGTATGGTCAGCATAAAGGGGATAGGAGTGCTTGGAAGCAGGTTTACCGGGGGTCGGCACGTGCCGCAAGCTTGCGATCGCAGATGATTCACCCGTCATTTCACGGTGTCCAGCAGTTGGCGTTCACCACAGTTATTCAATGTGAAAAATGAGACTCCAGGAAGGATGGGCAACATTCTACACTTAACCTTGTACAATTTTGCTCCCATCCTACGCCGCCTCATTAACAATTTACTCGTTAAAAGACGACTGGTATGAAGAACTGAAGCGTGAAGACGGCTTGAATAGTATGGCTGAGATCGTTGGCTTCTCCTTCTTACAACACCTACCGAGGCAGTTGAACTGCTCGGTTTAGGGACTGAAAAATTGAGTGAACCTATTGTTAGCGTAAGTCAGAACAAGGTGCGCTACCTGTGATAACGCACCTAAATCATTACAGTTACTGCATTGATGTTGACATTTCTTGCTGAACCTTGGTTTTCGCCGCTTTGAATTCCGTCGCCATTTGCTCTTTTTGTTCGCTGCTACAATTCTTGTCGATCGCAGCAAACATGGTGCTTTCTTCTTGGCGAATATGATCGCCTAGATGTTCCATGAGATCTTTAATTTTCGAGCGGAACTGATCGGCAGAGGCAGGATCCATTGCCTTAATTTCATCAAGCATGGGTCGCCATTCGGCTTGCTCATCGTACAATTCCTGAGTGTTATCATCCCCGTAGAACGATCGAATTCTTGGATAGACCACTTCTTCTTCGGCTTGAGCATGTACCAATATGTCTTTATAGAGTTGCCCAAAATATTCCTGCAACTTTTGCGGATCTTTTGTTGCGCCAATTTCAGTAAAGATCGTATTCACTTTGTTGTGATCCAGCCTAATCAAGGTCTGGATGTTCATATCTTCTTTGTGAGTGTTGTGAGTCAGCACACTGCCTGCAACCCCAGATAGGGCTGCGATCGAGTCTTGTACCCGTGCCCACAGACCTTGATCAGCATCTTGTCCAGTCATTTCCCGTACACCTACCTGTTCGAGTAGGCCTTTGAGTTGCTCTTGATGAGCGCGACTCTCAAAGTTGACGGTGTTCAACGGCGCGATCGCGACTTCAATATCTGCGCCGACTTTCTGAGCTGCTTTGTGAATCGTGATACCACTCATGGCTTGACCATGCTTCGCCAGTTCATGGTGAAGCAGTTTTTGATAGAACGCAAACTCATCGTTAGACATCATTTGCTCGAACTGCGAGATAAAAATCTTGGTGGCAGCACTTGGTTCAGCTTGAATGCCATATTGCACGATTACCGTCTCAATGATGCCCAGGTTTTTCTGGTCATCGTCGAGCATCGTTTGCAAGCGATCGCGAACATCGGAGTACTGGCAAGCATCGATTAATTTCTGATCATTTGAAAGAATTGCACTTTGAAAGGCTCTCAGATCGGCTAAGCGTTCACCAATCATCATCCGCTTTGTATCATCTAGTGTTGTCACCATGATTAGTTCTCCTACGTAAGCAATTTTTTTATCAGTATCTAATCCACTCAAAGAGCAAAGATTAAGTCCCTCAATTTTGAGCAGGATTGTGGTTTCGTCCACCCAACTCCAGTTAGATGTTTGGCTTAACTCTTCTTATCTCTTGGCTTAACTCTATAGACTTATACGAGGTGAATTGTCAGTAGATGCCCATCTTGAGAGTGAGGAATGCTTAGAGTTCAATTTCTAACATTAATACTATGGAGAGGAGCAGCACAGATGTGATTTGAAATTGGGAAGGTACAGATATGAAACCTTGGATAATCATCGCCAGTGTTGCGTTTTTGGTTTCGCTTGGAAGTCTTTTAATTCGACCACGCCAAGATTTGCGATGGGTGAAACGGTTAGATCTTCCTCCCTGGTTAGCAATGGTTCAACCGTTGATTCCGCTGATTTGGACGATCGCATTTACCTGTGGCACATGGTCTGCTGTTTTGGTGTGGCTTGACGAACCAGGAACGCTCAAAACTTGGTTGCTAATGGGCGTATATTTGCTGGTCGAAATTGTTACGGTTTCCTACATTCCCTTGACGCTACGACTGCGGAGCTTGGCGATCGGAACAATTATTGGTGGACTAGGGGCAGTTTTAGGAATTTTGCTCGCGATCGCTGTGTCTTTCACATCAGGGCAGGCAGCGTTGCTTCTTTTGCCTTATATTCTTTGGAGTCCCATTGGAACTTACGCAACCCAAGAAATGATTGACCTCAATCCAGAGGCAATTTAGCTGCTCAGATTCAGGAATGGCTTAATGAATAAGTGCGCTACTGTGAAGATGTATTTCAGCAGAACAAGCTCAAGAACACCATGTGAAACGATTTAGACAACGACGTTGTCTAAATCGTTACTATGAACTTTCAGCGCTGGAGATGTTAGCAGAAGTTTCAGAATATGCTTTATGTTAGTAAGTAAGTTCGCGATTGCAAAACGGCATATTGCTAAGACAAACTATTGACTATCAAACTGAGCAGGTTCTCGCCTGTTTTTCAAGTCGCAATGGTTGCACGATGTAGTATTTGGATTACTCATCAACCGCTATGAATTTAGTTGAGTAGTTTGAACTACACCATCCCCACGTCTAGAACATCACCGCCTATTCTTAGAGTTCTAATTGTTCCTTCCACAGAGCCTGAATTTAGATCAATTTCAGATATTGACAAGCGAATTTGTGTGTGCTTCGATAGAGCTATGCAGACGAATATCAATCCTTGGTGTTCGTCTCATGGGCATTACCTCCGACTCTCAAATTAATGCATATCCGATATTCTGGGTTAGCGTTTATTTGAATGGTTAGACAAATCTCCCAAGTAAACGCTAGTTCAGCATGTTGGATGTGCACTGGTGTGAGGCTTGGAGGTAATGCGCTTGAGACGCTTACCGCTAGGTAAAAGGGTATGTGGTGACCTTATTAATTTGGTCGGCATAGCTCGTCTATTTGATGTTCCGATGCTGCTGTAAACGTATTGAAGGTTAAAACAGTATGCATTCTAAAAAACAACCAAGCAAAAAGGAACAACTCGTTCGCTTGTATGGCTCGTACTGCTGGTGGTGTGGTTGTTGCTTGCCTTTGGAGAAGTTGACTCGTGAGCATTTAATTCCTAGAAGTCTTGGTGGAACCCACTCTCTAGAAAATTTGCGGCTTGCTTGTTTCCCTTGCAATAATTCTCGCGGTAACAGTCTCTATCCGCCTCAGTGGAGGAAGAGAAATTGATTCCACCTATGCTCTTTTTAGGAAGCTGAGTTTGAAAAATTAGGCTTCCTAAAAAGTAGTGTTTTTTGCTTTAACTTAATAGAGCCGTTCCTATAAGACAATTTTAACTAGGATTATAACGAGGGAAAAAATGCATAAGTTCTTGATTTTTAATGACGAAAAGCTGCTGCGGCGTGCGTTAACACACCGTTCCTATGCACATGAGAATCCTGGAGAAACAGAACACAATGAGCGACTAGAATTCCTAGGGGATGCCATTCTCACATTTTTAAGCGGTGAGTATCTTTATCAGCGTCATCCAGAGATGGGAGAGGATGAAATGACGCGACGGCGATCAGCTCTTGTAGACGAAAAACAACTTGCCAAATTTGCAATTGAAGTAGGTTTAGACTTCAGGATGAGACTGGGGCAGGGCATGATTCGAGATGGAGGCTACCAAAATTCAAACCTTTTGAGCAGTACTTTTGAAGCTGTTGTTGGAGCTTACTATTTGGATAATAGCCGCAGTATTGAAGCAGTTTATTCTTTAGTTAAGCAGCTATTTGATTCTGTGCCCGAAGGGGTTGTTATATCCCGATCAACTATAGATTCTAAAAACCGATTTCAGGAATGGGCACAAGCAAATGGTGCAACAACTCCTCCAAAATATATGACAGAAAAAGTAGGTGGAATGGATCATGCTCCAGAGTTTATTGCTAAAGCTTACGTCGGCGATAAGCTCTATGGCGAGGCTAAAGGACGCAGTAAAAAGGATGCAGAAAAACAAGCAGCCGAAGATGCACTGACAAAGCTGAAGAAACGAGGCTTGCTGTAAGCTCATAAAGAAGTAATCTGCACCCAACCATTGCCCTCCATCAAAAATATCGCCCTAAAATCCCAGATCTGATTGAACAACCCTATGGTTAAAAGGCTTTGACCAATGCCCCAGAATTAACGCAAATCCAACCAGACCTGTGCTGGGATCTCTTCCAACTCCGACGAAAGCAGGAACGTTCCAGGTGGAAAATCGTTAGAAACTAATTGCTCTAGCAAAATAAGTGCTTCTGCAAATAGAAATTCAACAATTTCATCAGGAACGCTACTGCCCACAAAGTTAACAGGATAACCCTGATTCACCAGGTAGAGAATGCGATTTGGGAGATGGTAGGCTTGCACATGGGGATGAACAAACTCCGTCCATTGTGCCTGAGTATGCAAGTAGTCCAGATCAATCTCGATTTTTTTTGAACTGGCACTGACCAGAATAGTGCGATCGCTCAACCGATCAATCACCTCTGGCGTAATCGAACATACCCCCGACGCGCCAATCACAATCGAAGCCCGATCGAAGCTATCCAGTTCATCTTGCAATAGGAAGCCGTCCAACTTCAGGGCTACCTTCTTAATCACATCCACATCGTGTGCGGCAACGACGACGTTTTTTGCTCGTAGACTGCGGCATACTCCACGCCCGACCCAGCCATAGCCATTGACGAGAGCTAACCGCCCTGCGATCGCATAGCCAATCTCACGCAGAATTGTATCTAGAGACAGCACCACTGCATCTCCGACATAATCGCCTTCAATCTCCTTCAGTCTTGTCTCAGCACAGTTCAACTGAGGAATTAAAAGATCGTCAATACGCTGTGCCGCCCATACTCCTTGCTTCGTAATTTCAACACTTCCTCGAACACTGTTCGAGTATTCCCGATAGTGGTTGTGGAAACACGTGATAGCATAACCACCCACCTCATGGAGAAGCAGTTGGTGATCTGCTTGACGACATCGCTCAAGGCTATCCTTCAATTCAGTCTGAATAGTTGCTTCCAACTCATGGAATCCTGGTGTCAACACTCGAATTCCATGATCCTGCAACGCTTTCACGACTTGTTTCTTGCCAGAGTAGCTAATGCCAATCACAACATCAATCGGAAAAAACTGGTGGGAGGTCAGCAGCAACCGCAGCGTATCTTCATAGAGATGCTGCACCACAAACTGGCGGCAGCTAGGATGAGGTTTGATGCCTACTCGTCGAGCCACCTCACCCAAAAAATCGGGATGGAAAGTATTCATTGTGCATCCTTGTGATTTGTTCCACAGTTGATTCTTGTGCGCCAAGCACAGAGAAGTTAAGTTTCAACTTCAAATTGCATCATTTGAAGTTGAAACAGTTCAAAGCTAAGATTTAGGACTGGGAATTGGAGCGAGGCACTTCGCAAACAAACAGAACATCGTTTGTCCACTGCCGGAAAAATGGCAGTCCACCGAGCAAACGACTGAGATGCCAATCTAAAACCCGTAGAAATGGCTGTTCCAGGGTCTTCTCGCGCAGTTGCTTAAACAGACGCATGAGGAAGGGAATCTTTTCATAGCGGCGGTGGAACATCACCAGGTAAGGAATGACCGAAATCAATCCAACCCCGTGGCTCTTACGAACCTTCAGTTCACAACTTAGAAGGTTATACCATTCGTCTTGACGTAACCGAATCTTGTGTTCTTTGTAATGCAAATGCTTGAATTTGAATCGGTCTAACCGATACATCTGCGGAATGGTAACAACAACAAGCCCGCCTGGTGGCAAAATTGAACAACACGCTTCAAGAATTTGGAGAATATCGATTTCGAGTCCGTCAAGATGCTCCAAAACATCTAGTAGAAAAATGACGTTAGGCTGCCACGGAAGTTTTGAAATGATTTGGTTGGATTCCCGAATGTCTGCCAAGATGTCAGGTGAAAATGGAGACTCATAATCCACGCCACAGTATTGAAAATCGACACCCAAATTAGACAGATAGCGTAGCGCAATTTTGTCAGCACAACCCAGATCAAGGATGCGGGGATGTTCAATATTGGCTTCCTGCAAAGCTTTGGCAATCAGCCGAAACTTAACGTAATTGAACAAGTTTTCATCCTTAGCCGACAGAAGGCGATCGACTAGGTAGGAAGAATGAGCCGTTCTTGTGGACAATACCATACGTGTTCTTACCTGTAGATGTTGCTTGACCGATACCAGTTGAAGCACCTCAGCAACTCGGTAACTGCGCGAATTTCTCATACGCCTCTTTCACGCACTTGATAAAGCCGTGTAGGAAAGTATTAATTTCGCGAAAACCTTATACGAGAGGGGCCTTACGGAGCGTGCTTAGTCTTACAGAGCGTGCTTAGTCCTACGGAGCATACTTACGGAAGAATCTAGAATTAGGATTAAGAAAGCTAAGAACACTGAAGCTGTTCGATAGAATAACCTACTCACCTGCTAGCCTATAGCGAAATTTCTCGGAGAATGTTATTTGCGTAGATTCACTGAGAAATCTAGAAAAAAGGGGCTTTTTCCTAAATTTTATTTAGGAATACGTAGATTTATTTCAAATTTTTCAAGAAATCTTCACTGCTTTAGCTTGTACTTAGAACTATCAAGTAATATCCGTTTTATTACTTAGAAAAGAATTACGGATATTCTCTAAAAGCTTAATAACATTGGAATAAATCTGGGCTAGAGAGTTAAACAGAGAGACTGAACAGAATCTGCAGGCTGTTATATAAAGCACTTAAGAAACGGTTTAAACACGGATAAAAAATCGAGTTTTCATACTTAGGAAGTCGATGTGTTTACTGTTTAAGTAAAATTACTGAATTCTCTGATTCATATGTTCAATCTTGCTATGCGGCTTAAGTATAATTACGAATTTTACAAAATTTTTATTAGTATAGTTACGCTTTACTGACAAATCTATCCCTCAAGACAGATGAAACGACCCCGAAGCTGGGAAAACTAGCGCAGTTAACTAGCTATACTTAGTCATTAAAGGATCATGATGAAGCAGATTCAGATCCAGGGGTATCAAATTCGAGAAACTATCTACGACGGTTCTAGAACTCTCGTTTATTCCGGCTATCAGGAATCGAAGCAACGAACTGTTGTGATCAAGTTACTCAAAAACCCTTATCCCAGCTTCACAGAACTGTTGCAGTTCAAGAATCAGTACACTCTGATCCGACAGCTTGATTCACCGGGAGTGGTTCGTCCTTATAGCCTCGAGCCTTACCACAATGGGTTTGCTCTGGTGATGGAGGACTTTGGCGGAATTTCGCTGAAGGAGTATAGTCCTATCAAAAACCGAGGCGGTAGAGAGTCGGGAAGCGTAAAGTTTCTGGCGGAATTTCTGCGGATTGCGATCGCCCTTGCTGACATTCTCGATCGGCTTTATCACCATCGCATCATCCACAAGGACATCAAGCCTGCCAACATTTTGATCAATCCCACCACGGGGCAAGTCAAGCTGATTGACTTTAGCGTGGCGTCCCGGTTGCCGCGTGAAACGCAAACCCTCACCAGCCCAAACGTTTTAGAAGGCACACTGGCCTATCTCTCGCCCGAACAAACGGGGCGCATGAATCGCGGCATTGACTACCGCACCGATTTCTACTCTCTGGGCATTACCTGCTTTGAACTGCTGACGGGTCGGTTGCCCTTTCATTCGGATGATCCGATGGAGTTGGTGCACTGTCATATTGCTAAACAGCCTCCGACAGTTCATCAACTCAATGCCGCCATTCCATTAATGGTTTCAGCCATTGTCAGCAAACTGATGTCAAAGAATGCGGAAGACCGATATCAGAGCGCTCTGGGCTTGAAGCATGATTTGGAGATCTGCCTGCACCAGTGGCAAGATCACGGAACAATTGCTCTCTTTCCATTGGGACAGCGAGACATCTCAAATCACTTCATCATTCCCGAAAAACTTTACGGTCGAGAGCAAGAAGTGGCCCAGTTGTTAGCCGCATTTGAGCGAGTGACACAGAGCCAGGAGTCAGAGACGTCTTGCTCTGTGGCCCTTACGTCTCATTCCTCAAGAAGCGAACTCGTCCTCGTTGCGGGCTTCTCTGGTATTGGCAAGACTGCTGTGGTCAACGAAGTTCACAAGCCCATTCTGCGGCAACGAGGCTACTTCATTAGAGGCAAGTTTGACCAGTTCCAGCGCAACATTCCCCTTTCCGCTTTTGTGCAGGCATTTCGCGATCTGACAGGGCAATTGTTGACTGAAAGCGATGCTCAGGTAGAACGGTGGAAACTCAAAATCTTGAAAGCGTTGGGCGAAAATGCTCAAGTGATCACTGAGGTTATCCCAGAGCTAGAGCGCATCATTGGTGAGCAAGTCCCTGCTCCAGAATTGGCGAGCAGTGCAGTGCAGAACCGCTTCAATGTTCTGTTCCAAAAGTTCATCCAAGTCTTTACAACACCCGACCATCCCCTGGTGATTTTTCTCGATGACTTGCAGTGGGCAGATGCAGCATCGCTCAAGCTGATGCGACTGCTCATGAGTGGCACTGAAAGTCACGATTTACTACTCATTGGAGCCTATCGCGATAACGAAGTTTCCCCCAGCCATCCGCTGATCCTATCAGTGGACGAGATCTGCGAAGCCGGAACGCCTGTCACGACGATCGCTCTAGCGCCCTTGACTCCAGCCCATGTCAATCGTCTGATGGCAGATACCCTTAATTACACGTCAGCAGAAGCACAACCCCTCAGTGACCTGATCTATCGCAAAACCAACGGCAATCCCTTCTTCACGACCCAATTCCTCAAATCTCTGCATGAGGACGGTCTGATTGCCTTTGACGTTAAGATCGGCAAGTGGCAATCTAACCTAGAGCAAATCAAAATCCTGTCCCTAGATGCTGACATTGTGGAGTTTATGCGGCTTCAGTTGCAGAAGTTGCCCGATGCGACTCAAACTGTCCTCAAGCTGGCGGCATGTATCGGCAACCAGTTTGATCTAGCGACCCTATCTGTTGTCTGTGAGCGATCGCATAACGAAATTGCCAAAGATCTATGGGTTGCCTTGCAGGAAGGATTCCTCTTGCCGACTGGGGATGAGTACAAGATGTTTCACGATGGCGATGAGGGTTCCTTAATCATCGGTAGCCAGGACGCATCTGACCAGTCACCCAATTACAAATTTTTCCACGATCGCGTTCAACAAGCAGCGTATCTGCTCATTCCCGATGAGCAGAAACAGGCCACTCATTTACGAATCGGTCAACTGCTGAATCAAATTGCTGAGGAGAGAGATGAGAAACTCTTTGAGATAGTCAATCAACTAAATTTAGGTGCAGCATTAATTAGCGACCCGACCGAGCAGCAGAAGCTAGTGCGACTTAACCTACAAGCAGGGCGCAAAGCAGTGGCGGCAGCAGCGTACAGCGCAGCATCTGGCTATTTCACCATTGGGCGGAACTTGCTGCCAACGGATGCTTGGGAGCGAGAATATGAGCTAACACTGATGCTGTATTCAGAAGCAGTAGAGGTGGCTTACCTCAACGGTGAACTGGAGCAGATGGATCAACTGACGGAACAGGTGTTGCAGAAAGCTAGAACGTTGCTGGATCAGATTCAGGTTTATGAGATCAAAATTCAAGCAAACATTGCTCAGAATCGACTAGCAGAGGCATTGGCACTCGCTTTATCGGTGCTGCGCCTGCTGGAGGTTGACCTGCCAACGGCTCCTACCGCGTCGGATGCTGAACATGCTCTGCAACACATTCAAACGGCGTTGGTCGAACGAGAGCCTGATGCGCTCATTCATCTACCTCTGATGCAACTGCCTGAGAAACTGGCAGCAATGCGAATCTTAGCTACGCTGATCTCAATTACGTTCGTGTGTTTTCCGCCCCTGCTGCCCTTAGTGATTTGTGAGAAAGTAAACCTGTCTCTGAAGTATGGAAACTCCGAGTGGTCTGCTTTTGCCTACGCGAATTATGGGCTTTTGCTGTCTACTACAGGAGACACTGAAACCGGATATCAATTTGGACAACTGGCAATTCGTTTATTAGATCAACTCAATGCTAAAAGCATTAAGGCGAAAACTTTCACGATGGTCTATGGCATGACCGTCCACTGGCAGCAACTTCTAAAAGCCTCACTAGATCCTCTCATGGAAGGGTATTACACGGGATTGGAAACTGGGGATATTGAGTATGCAGCCTACTGCATTCTGCATCACAACGAGTATGCCTACTTCTGTGGACGGGAACTCAATAAACTGGCAGAACAATTTGCGACTCACAGTAATGCACTGGCTCAAATCAAGCAAACTCACACACTGACCTATCACGAGATTTATCGACAGGCTATCTTGAATTTGCTCGAATCGCCGGAGAACCCGACTTGCTTAGCAGGTGAAGCGTATGACGAAGAACGGTTGCTGACACTTCATGAGCAAGCAGATGACCGATACGCCCTGTATCAGGTCTATCTCAACAAACTAATTTTGAGCTATCTATTAGGAGACGTTGAGCAAGCCGCTCACTTCGCAGAACTAGCAGAACGCTACATTGACGGCGTCTCAGGCTTGTACTTCGTCCCGGCGTTCTACTTCTATGATTCACTCGCAAAATTAGCCATTTATGCAACGGCAACCGGAACGGAGCAGACGACAATTTTGGAGAAGGTGCAGAGCAACCAGGAGAAAATGTTGCAATGGGCAGGCTCTGCACCGATGAATTTTCTGCACAAGTTTCACCTCGTTGAAGCAGAGCGGTGTCGGGTCTTGGAACAATTCACGATCGCAATGGAGCAGTATGATCATGCGATCGCTGGAGCAACTGCGAATCATTTCCGCCAGGAAGAGGCGCTCGCTTACGAACTGGCGGGCAAGTTTTACCTGGAGTGGGACAAAGCCAAAATTGCTCAGGTCTATCTAACGGATGCTTACTATGCCTATGTTCGCTGGGGCGCAAAGACAAAGGTAAATCACTTAGAGCAGGAATATCCAACGCTGCTCACCCTTGTATCGCAACCTGAAAGAACTCCACTCAAACGAAGTGCGATCGCCTCTACTACAACGACCAGTTCTGGCTTAAGTAGCAGTTTAGATGGTTCTAAAGCCTTGGATTTGACGACGGTGATCAAAGCCTCTCAAGCCCTCTCAGGCGAAATTCAACTCGATCAGTTGTTAGCCAACCTGATGCGCGTGGTCATTGAGAATGCTGGCGCACAGAAAAGTGTGCTGATGCTATACCAGGATAAACAGTGGGTAGTTGCAGCCCAAGCTGGCAATGAAGCTGAGGCAACGATGCAATTGCCCGTAGGAGGAACAACTTCGCAACTACCCATTCCAATCGAGTCTAGCCGCGTGATGCCACAGTCTATTCTCAACTACGTGGCTCGTACCTTTGAAACCCTAGTGATCGCCGATGCCCGGACGGAAGCGCCCTTCTCAACCGATCCTTACATCCTTGTACAGCAGCCCAAAAGTGTCCTGTGCATGTCGATTCGGAATCGGGGTGAACTCATTGGAATTCTATATCTGGAAAATAACCTGACGCTAGGGGCGTTCACTAGCGATCGCATTGAAGTCTTACAACTCCTGATGGCCCAGGCAGCGATTTCTCTGCAAAACGCTACACTTTACAACACTTTGGAACAAAAGGTTGAACAGCGCACCCAGGAGTTAAACGAGAAAAATCAACATCTTTCCAAGGCATTAGCAGATCTGCAACAGGCTCAGACTCACTTAATCCAGACCGAAAAGATGTCTAGTCTAGGGCAGATGGTAGCGGGAGTCGCGCATGAAATTAATAATCCAGTCAACTTTATTCACGGCAATCTCGTTCACGTGCAGGAGTATGCTCAGGATTTGATGCACGTCTTACAGCTCTATCAAAAGCACAGTGCGCATTTGGCTCCTGAAATTCAAGCAGAGGCGAGCGAAATCGACCTAGACTTTTTGCAGAAAGACCTACCTAAGACTCTAAAGTCTATGAGAGTAGGAACCGATCGGATTCGGCAAATCGTGCTGTCACTGCGAAACTTCTCACGAATGGATGAAGCCGAATTTAAGTGCGTTGATCTTCATGAAGGTATTGATAGCACGCTCATGATTTTGCAGCACCGTTTAGACGCTAGAGCCGAACGCCCAGAGATTGAGATTATCAAAGAGTACAGCCAGTTACCCCAGGTAGAATGCTATCCCGGACAACTCAATCAAGTGGTGATGAACATTCTGGCGAATGCGATCGATGCCTTAGAGGAGGCCGATGCTAAGCGAACTTATCAGGAAATCAAAGAGAACCCTAGTCGAATTATCATTCGCACATCGGTCAGTCAGTCTCAGTCAGTCAAGATTGCAATTCTGGACAACGGACTGGGGATGCCAGAATCAATCAAACAACGAATCTTCGACCCGTTCTTTACGACGAAGACTATTGGTAAAGGAACAGGGATGGGGATGCCCATCAGCTACCAAATTGTGACTGAGAGACACGGCGGCAAACTAGAATGTTTTTCTACTTTTGGCGAAAAGACCGAGTTTGTGATTGAAATTCCTATCCGACAACGAGCTTATGCAGTCGCTTAAGGATCATGGATTAAATAAAGCTGGATTCGCCCTCACCCCAACCCTCTCCCGTAGGAGAGAGCAAGACTCTGGTTCTCCTTCTCCTACGGGAGAAGGGGTTAGGGGATGAGGGCAACCCGGAGCTATGCAAGTGTTGGAGTAATTCAATCCACGATCCTAAGACAGTTCTGGAGTCAATCATCTCGCTGCTTTAAGTGCTGCTTTGCTGGAGCCTGCACAATGACCAATGTAGCAACGGTTATGGCTGCTAGCAATTGCATTTTCTCATTCTGAAATAGCACAAGTTACTGTTCTCTAACCTAAGCAGACAACGGTAATTTGTGCATTATCGGGCACTTGTTTGAGACAGAGTAGGCGCAAGCACTTGATCAATTTCTTGTAATACCTCATCACTCAGTTGAACTCCAGATGCTCCGGCATTATCTGCTACTTGTTCGGGACGAGTTGCCCCAATAATGGTAGAAGACACCCGCTCATCCCGTAATACCCACGCTAGCGCTAACTGCGCCATTGTAAGGTTTAATCGCTGGGCGATCGGCTTCAGGTTTTGCACAGCACTTAGGGTGCGATCGCTCCGTAAGTCTCCCATAAACCCATTCATCTGATCATTAGCTGCGCGAGAGTCTTGAGGGGGAGCTTCTCCCGGTTTATATTTTCCGGTGAGAACGCCTTGTGCCAAGGGAGACCAGACAATCTGACCTATGCCATTCGCCGCACATAAGGGAAACACTTCTGCTTCTGGTTTACGCCGGAGCATGGAATATTGCGGCTGGCTAGAGACAAATTTTTCCACATTAGGCAAATTCAATGCGGCTTGAATCTGGGCAGGACTCCACTCACTAAAGCCAATGTAACGGGCTTTTCCTTGCTGTACTACCTCCGTCAATGCTGTCATCGTCTCTTCTAGAGGAGTATTTACGTCATAACGATGGCACTGATAGAGGTCTACATAATCGGTGCGGAGGCGCTGGAGTGAAGCATCAATTTGCTTATGAATCTGGGCAGCAGATAATCCCTGATCCGTGTCCGACATTGGAAAAAAGATTTTCGTTGCCAAAATGTATGAGGTGCGATCGATGCCTTGCAACACTTCACCCAGCAATGATTCTGCAGCCCCTCGTCCATACACATTGGCAGTATCGATAGTGTTAATGCCCACATCAAACGCTTTGTGAATGCACGCTTCAGCTTGTTGCCGTTCCACGCCGCCACTGTAGGTTAGCCAGGAGCCTAAAATCAGCTCAGAAACATTGAGATCGCTACTGCCAAGTTGTCGATATTTCACGCTTGTATCCCTAGTTAAAAGACTAACGACTGGTTGATTGCTTAATCAATTAAACGTAAAAGATTAATCGTGACTTCGACATCACTCATCTGGTATAGCGCACCCTACAAGGTATATCTCGCTGCCAGATTGGGTAGCTAATCTTATGACGACACTTGGCTGTAACACGACCCTACCCTCACGAGGATCTGTCGCCCAAGTGAAACAAAATGGGGATCACCCGCCGACTTCCTTAAATCTGCTCAATAAATCTGCTAAAAGCGAGGGGCGAATTACTTTAGCGATTCACCCCTCACTCACCTAATAGCTATCTGATCCTGGAACTGGGTATAACTCACATTCACTTGGCAACTGCTCCAACGAAGCGTCACGAATGGCCCGCCAATGCTGATAGAGCCGATCTCCGCTCCAGTCGCTGCGATTGAACTGTCTCACGGCTTCATCTAATTCTTGAATCGTCTGAGGTACTGGAACACTAACGTTAAGCTCGTCCATAGTACATCTCCAGTGATGGTGAAGAGAATGCTGTAATAAATAATGCAACTTACTGTAATGACGAATTAGAAAACAGGATTTAAACAAAGGTTAGCTGAGGTTAACCCTTCTTAAGAAAACGACTTAAAAAAGCTACTTATCAGAGGATCGCCACGCTTGCGGCAATTGAAATGAATGAACATCTTGAATGACTTGTACCCAACCCGTGGCTAACACTTCGAGGATGCGATCGCCCTTCTCCTGTGAAGCAGTTGTCGGATCGCCCAACACACCACTCCGACTAAGATCCCGTGTCATCCAAGCAAACGGTAATGCTCCCTCCATACTTAGAACATCCGCGCGAGGCTCGCCTAATGGATATTCTGCGGCGGCACGATCCATCTTGACCTGCTCTGGCAGAATTGACAGCAACAGACTTGTTTCTGCGTCCCCTGCGTGAATGCCTAATTCTAGTTCTTTTGGTGATAAAAGATCCTGAGCGATTTTGCCTATTAGAGGAACTTTCCAGGTGAATAGCGGAAAGACAGCGAAATCTTCGTGCTGCTGATGCAAATCACGGGCAGCAATCTCTAGAATTTGGGGCTGTCCGCCATGAGAATTCATAAGAATTAGTTTACGAAATCCTGCTCTGTAGACGCTTTCTGCAACATCCATCAACACCGCGAGCAAGGTCTGAGCGCTGAGGGTAATTGTGCCGGGAAAATGCCAATGCTCATTCGACTTGCCGTAATACAACATGGGCAGCGCGTAGGCAGGAATTGTTGGATCTAGCTGCTGTAGCGCTTTTCCTAACACCGAAGCGCTAATTGCTGAATCGACGACAAGTGGTAAATGAGGCCCGTGCTGCTCGATCGAGCCAATGGGTTGAATAATGACAACATTTTCTTGATCAGGCATGGCTTGAACATCTGTCCAAGTGAGGTAAGGAAAATAGCGATCGCGGGGAATGAAGCCGTGCAGCATGGAGGGATGAGGGATGAGGGATGAGGGATGAGGGATGAGGGATGAGGGATGAATAACGCGAGAGGACTCACGGTATAGTTTATCTGAGAGCTTAGAATACTGGTGCGAGAGTGCCAAGTGCTTCAGATCTGAGGCATTTAACCTCTCATCCCTCATCCCTCGATTTAACCTCTCATCCTTCATCTCTTGAAACAACGCCTCGATACCCTACTTGTCGATCTTGACCTTTGTTCCTCGCGGCAGCAGGCGCAACGGTTGATTCAAGCTGGAGAAGTGACGGTGAATCGGCAAATGGTTGATAAGCCGGGAACAGAGGTCGATGTGTCTGCCCAAATTGCGGTGAAGCAGCGATCGCAGTATGTCTCTCGTGGAGGCGAGAAGTTAGCCAAAGCACTGCAAGAGTTTCAGATCGAGGTGCGCGATCGCCATTGTCTCGATGGCGGCATTTCGACTGGAGGCTTTACGGATTGTCTGCTGCAAGCGGGTGCAGCCCTCGTTTATGGAATTGATGTGGGATACGGACAAGTCGCGTGGACGCTGCGACAAGATCCGCGCGTGATTTTGCGCGAACGAACGAACATTCGTCACTTGACCCCCGAAGAATTGTATTCCTCTGAGCAACCAATGCCCAATTTAGGCGTTGTGGATGTTTCGTTTATTTCATTGGCAAAAGTATTACCTGCACTGTGGACGTTATTACGCGATCCGCGAGAAATCGTACTGCTGGTAAAACCTCAGTTTGAAGTCGGACGCGATCGCGTGGGCAAAAAAGGGGTCGTGCGCGATCCAGACGATCAGGCCAATGCGATCGCTCAGGTACTTCAATCGGCTCAAGCTTTGGGCTGGCGTTACCGAGGACTCACCTGGTCGCCGCTATTAGGGCCAGCAGGAAACATTGAATACTTGCTTTGGCTGGATGCTCACAACAGTGCGCTCCTTCAAACAGAACTACTCGCGCCCGATATCAATCAAATTCGACAACTTACCAAGCTCGCGCAAAAGACCTTAACGCGTGAAGCAACAACTTAGCCCAGTCAATGAAACACCAAATTTAGCTGAAGCAGCGGAATCTTACTGCGTTCTTACCGCTTGCATCGAGCCTAGAACAGCCGCCAGCAATCCTGGAAACAGCGCATCGAGATCCGCCCGTCGCAGGGAGTTGATGTATTGTGTCCCTTCTTTGCGACTGTACAAAATACCCGACTCTCGTAGAATTCGGAAATGATGAGACATCGTTGATTTAGCCAAGGAGCAATCCAAGGCAGCACAGGGTTGCTCTGTCTCTTCGGCTAATCGACGCACGATTTCTAATCGCACAGGGTCGCCCAAAGCATACAAGACCCCTGCTAAAGAAATGTTTTTCAGCTCAGGATGGTAGATTACTCTCATTCAATCAATAATCGATAGCGGGCGTCGTAATGCTCAATTAAAAGCGTAAGAAAATTCTGCTTATTTTTAGACTAGAGATTTTTTCATTTGTCATGCTATAGTTTAATTGTTCGAGATTATCGAACTATACAATATTAAGGAGCAGAAGATAGCGGCATCTGACGCAAACGGTTAAGAAGCCACTCGTTCTAAATCTTATTAGTAGGAGACGGCATTCTGTAGGAATAAGTTCCGAGGCGCAAAATCATCTATAAGCGAGCCTGATCAATATCGGTAGGAACGGCTCTCTCAGGTAACATCGAGTACTTTTTCTTAATTCCATCAAACTCTTTCTTAACCGCTATTAAACCTTCGCAATTTTTTAGTCCACAGTCGCTCGATTGGCGCAGCTTAGAAACGCCCGTGAAATTTAGAGATTGGGATAGCAAAGTATCAAGACGAATGCTCGTAGCGGAGTATGACAGATCGTAGACAGTAGACCATCACTAGATAGAGTAGGCAATCGATGGGTATGCAAAAGCAAGTTTATTCTTTCGCTCGGCTGATTCCCCTCATGCTCGTTCTTTCTTGGCTCAACGCTTGCCGCTCTGCCGCACCAGAGGCAAATGCCAGTCAAGGAGAGGGAATTCCGGTACAAATTTCGGATGTGCAGTCTGCGATCGTAGACAGAAGTGACGACTTTAACGCAACGTTAGAATCTCGTCAGTCGGTCAATATCAAGCCTCGGATTGAAGGACAAGTCGCGCAAATCTTTGTGCGGGCAGGAGAGGCGGTGAAGGCAGGTCAGCCGATTCTACAAATTGATCCCCGAAAGCAAGCGGCAGCGGCGTTGGGATCAGGAGCATCAGCGGACTCGGCGCAAGCAGGCGTGTCATCAGCCCAAGCGGGTGTGACCTCGGCACGGGCCAACCTAAAGACGGCAAAAGCAACGCTGGCAGAATATCAGGAAACATTGGCGTCAAAATCGGCAGACTACGATCGCAGCAAGAGCCAGTACAGCCGTTATGACAGACTCTACAAAGCGGGGGCAGTCAGTGCCGATTTGGTTGAACAGTATTTCAACAATTTGAAGACGGCACAAGCGAGTTTGCGATCAGCACAAGCCAAAATTGACGGACAACAAGAAGAGATTGCGGCAAAAGAAGCCGATCTTGCCGCCCGTCAAGCTGATGTCTCGCGATCGCAGCGCACCTATCAGCAGGCCCAAGCCCTCACCGAGGAAGAGCAGGTGCAACTGCAATATTTTCGGATCACGGCTCCCTTTTCTGGAACGATTGGCGAACTTCCCGTGAAAGAAGGAGATTTAGTCAGTCAGGCGACGACATTAGGAACGCTGACGCAGAATAGTGATCTTGAAGTGAACGTGTCGATTCCCACCGAAAAAGCTCGCCAAGTCAATCTTGGAACTCGGATTGATCTGATTGATTCTCAGGGTAAACAGGTCGGTTCAAGCCGCGTGTTTGCCGTGTCTCCCAAAGTTTCTACCGAAACTCAGACCGTTTTGGTAAAGGCATTAGTTGAGAATGCAGGCAGCAATTTACGCGCTGACCAGCAGATTCGAGCTAGGGTGATTTGGGAGCGGCAACCCGGCATGATGATTCCAACAACCGCCATTTCGCGGCTGGCCGGACAAAACTTTGTTTATGTAGCCGAACCGAAGGATGGAGGCCTGATCGCGAAACAAAAGCCAATTCAAGTGGGCGTGATTCGCGGCAATAATCAGCAAGTCATAGACGGGTTAAAGCCCAACGAAAAAATTGTAGCAACAGGATTGCAGAAGATTTCTGATGGTTCATCGATTGTGAATGAAGCAGAAATGAGCAAGGCAGCACCAGAAGAGCACAAAGAGGAAAAGAAATAGTAAATAGACACTATTTCTACAAGAGAGCGTTATTCTGAATCACGACACGTCAACTATTTAGGAGTATGTCATGACGATTAGCCAAGAGCGGAACCTGCACACTCAGCCTTTAGATGTTCCGAGTGCTATTGTGCAACGGCGATCGATTAAATCATTCAAACCCGACGCGATCGCGCCAGAACTGCTCCGCCGATTGGTTGAACTGACGGTCGCGGCCCCCAGTAGCTACAACATTCAAGATTGGCGTATCGTTTTAGTTCAAGATGACGCCCAGAAGCAAGCGCTCTGCGAGGCATCTTGGAATCAACAACAAGTGCTTCAAGCCCCGGTGACGTTTGTGTTTGCAGCAGATAGTACGGCTGGAGAAGGCGATCTCACACCGATCTATGAGCAGGGGATCAGTAGTGGTGCTTGGACAGAAGGCACGGTGGAGTATTTCAAAACAGCCATTCCGCAGCACCAATCGGGCTTGGGGGATAAGCGCCGAGAATACGCCATCAAGGATGCGGTAATTGCCGCTGTCCATCTGACGTTAGCAGCCGAGAGCTTGGGGCTATCAACCTGTTACATGAATGGGTGGATTGAAGAAAAAGTGAAAGCCGTAATTGGTGCAGAAAACGATCCGAATCTGGCGATCGCGCTGTTAATCCCGGTGGGCTATGCCGCAGAACCTCGCAAAAATCCGGGTCGCCTGCCGTTTAGCGCCAATGTGTTTGTTGATCGAATGGGCAATCCTTACGAAGGCTAATTGATCTGATTTGTAATTGATCTGTCGTCGAATCGAGCTACTCCATCTCATCGTTGCTTAACTTTGGAGAGAATTATGCGGTATAAACTTCTCGGACACAGCGGGTTACGAGTTTCTGAACTTTGTCTTGGAACCATGACCTTTGGCGACGATTGGGGGTGGGGCGGCTCGTATGATGAGAGTCGCAAAATGTTTGATGCGTTTGCCGAGGTTGGTGGAAACTTTATCGATACGGCAAATCTATATACCAACGGAACCAGCGAGAAGTACGTCGGTGAATTTGTGAAAAGCGATCGCGACAAGTGGGTGATCGCAACAAAGTATTCCCTCAACATGGGCAATGGTGGGATGAATGCTGTTGGCAACCATCGTAAAAACATGGTGCAAGCGGTAGAAGCAAGCCTAAAGCGATTGGACTTGGAATATATCGATCTGCTTTGGCTGCACGCTTGGGACTCAACTACGCCCGTTGAAGAAGTGATGCGATCGTTTGACGATCTGGTGCGCCAAGGCAAAGTTCTTTATATTGGTGTCTCCGATACGCCCGCTTGGATTATTTCGCAGGCAAATATGATCGCGCAGTGGCGCGGCTGGACGCCATTTGTCGGATTGCAAATCGAGTACTCGCTAAAAGAGCGCACGTCAGAGCGAGATTTGCTACCGATGGCGCGAGCGTTTGATATCGGAGTAACAGCTTGGAGTCCGCTCGGTGCGGGTGTATTGACCGGAAAATATAACAAGCCAGAAGCGGCAGAAGGGCGATTGAACAACCCCAACACGTCGCGTCCAGTGTCAGAGCGGGATATCAGCATTGCTCAAGTTGTGCTTGACATCGCGGCTGAAATTGAAGAAACTCCCTCACAAGTGGCACTGAACTGGATTCGACAGCAACCTGGAGGCATCATTCCGATTATTGGCTCCCGCAAACTGACACAGCTACAAGAAAACATGGCGTGTTTAGACTTTCAGCTAACGCCAGAGCAACTGCAACGGCTAGATCAGGTCAGCGCGATCGCGCCAGGATTTCCTCACGATTTCTTACAGAGTGACCAGGCTCAGAACTTTGCGTTTGGAGGAACGATCGCTCAGATTGACAATCATCGAGGCTAACGTCCGCTCGTGAGACAATCCAGTCTGAGAAAATTCAATGAATACCCCTTCGCATTTTTTAATGACGGCAGCCTTGGATAAGGCATTACCCAGAGTTCCGATTGTTAAGCGTGCGTTTTTATTGGGTGCGATCGCGCCTGATCTGCCACTTTGGCTGCTCTCGATTGGCAGCATACTCTATTACCACCTCATCTTAGGCTGGACTCGGGCAGAAACGGCAAGATTGATGTTCGATGACTTGTACTTCCATCACCCGTTTTGGATTGCCTCACACAATCTTTTGCATTCTCCACTATTGCTGCTCATATGAATTGCCTTAGTATGGCGGTTTCGTCGCTATATTAATTCATGGCAACGAAGGGTCTTTTGGTTTCTAACAGCTTGCTTACTTCACTCTACGGTTGATATTTTTACCCACGTTGATGATGGCCCTCTGTTGCTATTTCCGTTGAATTGGACATTGCGATTTCGTAGTGCAGTTAGTTATTACGACGATCGTTATTACGGCGCGATTTTTCAGCAGGTTGATCTCTTTCTGAATTGCGTATTTATTGTTTATCTTTTATGTCCGCGACTTTATCGCTTTATTCGTGGACGTATATTCCATCAACACTAAGCTTTTGGGCATTTTTGCGACGACATTACGCTTTTAGTCCTCATTCATCTAAATCTTCTATGTTTGCCGATTTTTTCATTAAACGTCCTGTTTTTGCCACCGTTTGTTCATTAATTGTTCTAATTGCTGGAGCAGTTTCCTTACCGCTTTTGCCGATCGAACAATATCCTGATATCAGCCCCGTTCAAGTTGCGGTTGTCTCTAACTATCAGGGTGCAAGTGCCGACGTGGTTGAAAAGACCGTCACAAGTCTGTTAGAGCGGCAGATCAACGGGGTTGAAGGAATGCGCTACATGACCTCGATCAGCAGTAACGACGGAACTAGCCAAATCACCGTTACTTTTGAACCTGGGCGTAACAAAGATTTAGCAGCAGTAGATGTACAAAATCGCGTCTCGCTTGCTGAACCAACGCTGCCTGAGCCGGTGCGTCAGACGGGTGTTCGAGTTAGCAAACAGTCTAGCTCGATCGTGCTAGGAATGGGCATCTACGGCGACAAAGGGCAGTATGACAACATTTTTCTGAGCAACTATGCGGATCTATACGTTCTCGATCGCATCAAACGCATTCCCGGCGTCGGCAACGTTCAGCCCTTCGGAGAACGGCGCTATGCGATGCGAATCTGGCTTGATCCAAGCCGCTTGGCCAGTCGTGCTTTGACGGCTCAAGATGTCGTGAGCGCTTTGCAAGAACAAAATATTCAAGTGGGTGCAGGGCAAATCGGACAGCCGCCCGTAAAAGACGATCAAATGTTTCAGATTGACCTGATTGCTCAAAGCCGCTTGACGACCAAAGAGGAATTTGAAGATTTAACGCTCAAAACGGGTTCCGATGGAACGCTAGTTAAACTCAAAGACATTGGTCGAGCAGAACTCGGAGCTGAAAGCTACACCAGTTTCTCGCGCTATAACGGCTTTCCGTCATTCGGTATGGGAGTCAATCAGCTTCCTGGCAGTAACGCGCTGGCGGTTGCTCATGCGGTTAAACAGGAAATGGAAAAAGCCTCAAAAGACTTTCTTCCTGGCATGACCTATGCGATTCCTTACGACCCAACGTTGTTTGTCGAAGAATCTCGCCGCGAGGTGATCAAAACGCTGTATGAGGCAATCATTCTAGTCGTCATTACTATTTTTGTCTTCATTCAAGATTGGCGAGCTACCTTGATTCCTACCATCACCATTCCGATTTCTCTGATCGGCACGTTTGCCATCATGAAGGTGTTTGGATTTACATTTAACAGTCTGTCGCTGTTTGGAATTACGTTAGCGACGGGCTTAGTGGTTGATGACGCCATTATCGTGATTGAAAACATCGATCGCTTGATGAAAGACCACAACATGCCTCCCCTGCAAGCCGCCTCAGAAGCGATGAGAGAAGTCACGGGTGCTGTAATCGCAACCTCCCTGGTTCTGATGGCAGTCTTTGTTCCGGTCGCCTTCTTTCCAGGAACAACAGGTGCACTCTATAAGCAATTTGCCCTGACGATCGCGTTCTCGGTTGTATTGTCTACCTTTAACGCGCTCACCCTGACGCCTGCCCTATCAGCCTTGCTGCTGAAAGGCGAAACGCCAAATAATCGCGTGTTTAGAGCGATCAATCGCGGCATTGATGCGGTGCGGAATGGATACCGTCACAGCCTCGGCTTGGCAGTACGGTTGAAGTACGCGATCGCAGGTTTATTCGTCACGCTCTTATGTGTGACAGGGGTTGTCTATCTCAACACGCCCACGGCGTTTCTACCTGAAGAAGATCAGGGCTATTTCATTAACGTCATTCAAGGCCCTGATGGTACGTCAATCAATCATACGCGCGACGTGATTGCCAAAGTTGAACAAACGGTTGGCATGATCAAAGAAGAAGTCGCTGGAACATTTGCATTGGGTGGATTTAGTACCGTGAGTGGCAACAGTGCGAACAATGGCATTATGTTCGTACCATTGAAACCTTGGGATGAGCGACGGAAGGCAGAGCAGGCATCTACAGCATTGATCGATAAAGTTCGGGGTCCGTTGCTCGGTGGCATTTCTAATGCTTTGGTCATTCCCATCAACCCACCAACGATTCAAGGATTGGGCAGCGTTGGCGGGTTCACCTTTGAGTTGCAAGATCGCGGCGACAACGGCATCGATAAGTTAGTCGAAGCGAAAAACCAGATTGTGGCGCAAGCAGGTAAGCGACCAGAGCTAAAAGGCGTGTTCACGACCTTCTCGGCAAGTATGCCGCAGTTGAAAATCGATGTCGATCGCAACAAAGCCAAGGCCCTTGGGATTCCGCTCTCTGACATTTTTGGCACGCTGCAAACCAATCTGGGCGGGCGTTACGTCAACGATTTCAACTTATTCAACCGTAGCTACCGTGTGTATGTGCAGGCAGACAGCGGCTTCCGCTCCAATCCAGACGATATTGGCGCACTGCAAGTCCGTACCAACGCGGGACAAATGGTTCCCTTAAGTAATTTGGTGAAAATTACGCCCACGACGGGTGCACAGGTCATCAACCACTACAACTTGTTCCCATCTATCGAAATTAATGGAGTGGCAGCTCCGGGCTTTAGTTCTGGACAAGCGATTAAGGCTATGGAGCAAGTTGCCGCCGAGGTTTTGCCGAAAGATATGGGATACGAGTGGTCTGGCATCTCGTTAGAAGAGCAAACTTCGGGCGGACTTGCCCCCTTAATTTTTGGATTGGGACTCGTTTTCGTCTTTCTGGTGTTAGCCGCTCAATACGAGAACTTTATTGATCCGGTGATCATTCTACTCTCTGTTCCCCTGGCCATTTTGGGGGCGCTTTTGGCACAGAAAGTTCGAGGGTTCTCAAATGATGTCTACTGCCAAATTGGGCTGGTGATGCTGATTGGACTCGCGAGTAAAAACGCAATTTTGATTGTTGAATTTGCCAATCAGTTACGGGAGAGGGGATTGTCGATTACAAAAGCTGCGATCGCGGCCTCTGAGTCTCGCCTGCGTCCGATCCTCATGACCTCACTTTCGTTTGTATTGGGTCTCGTGCCCATGATGCTGAGTAGTGGGGCGGGAGCCGTTAGCCGTCAGTCTCTGGGAACTGCTGTTAATGGGGGAATGATTTTGTCAACGCTACTGAGTTTGTTTATTGTGCCTGTGTTATATATCTTAATCTCAACAGGCCATGAACACTTGAATAAACAGATGAGTCAACGGTTAGGAAAACGTTCCTCCATCAAAGAACCTCTACCCTAATAGCAACGGATCTAGAACTGCTTTCAGTGACTATACTGAAAGCAGCCGCGATCGCGCATTTATAGATAAAGAATTTTATATGGATAATCTTTTTAGAGAGTTTGAAGAACACTTAGATCAAGGGTTTGATGCTCTGGTCAGTTTTGTTGTAGAAATGGAAGGACGAGCGCAGCAGACGTTTCAGACTGAGACTTGGACCTCTCGTAGCAGTAATACTTCTGCTCGTCAAAGACCCTTTCAGACCCCTACTCAGACGGCGAGCAACGTCAGTGTTACATCGCCACGTAACGACGGTGCAGAGCTGAAAGAGGTCGGCGGCTTATCTGAGGTGCTACGAGATCTGCGAGAACTCGTCGAACTTCCCCTAAAGCGTCCAGATCTGCTGAGTAGGTTAGGGCTGGAACCTACATCAGGCGTTTTGTTGGTAGGTCCACCCGGAACAGGCAAAACGCTCACCGCTCGTGTACTGGCTCAGGAGCTAGACGTGAACTACATCGCGATCGTTGGCCCTGAAGTCATCGGCAAGTACTATGGGGAAGCCGAGGCGCGGCTGCGCAGCCTGTTTGAGAAAGCGGCTCGGTCTGCCCCTTGTGTCATCTTTATTGACGAAATTGATAGTCTTGCGCCCGATCGCACCCAAGTCGAAGGTGAGGTCGAAAAGCGAGTGGTGGCACAACTGCTGAGCTTGATGGATGGCTTTGCCCGAACCGATGGCGTGATTGTGCTTGCCGCCACCAATCGCCCCGATCACCTTGATCCGGCCTTGCGTCGTCCGGGGCGGTTTGATCGAGAAGTTCAGTTTCGCGTCCCCGATCGCGCAGGGCGACTCGAGATTCTTCAGATTCTTACCCAGAGCATGCCGTTGGATGAGGATGTTGACTTGAACGCCATTGCCGATTTAGCTGTGGGCATGGTAGGTGCAGATCTAAAATCGCTTTGCCAAAAAGCCGCTTATCTCACGCTCCGCCGTCACATCCCATCCCTAGACGCTCCTCTTCCGGATACCATGACGGTCGCTCAGGCAGACTTTCTTCAAGCCATCAGACAGATCAAGCCTGCGGTTCTCAGATCGATCGAGATTGAAACTCCTAACGTATCGTGGGAGTCGATCGGCGGATTGGACACGATCAAGCACACCCTTCAAGAGTCCGTTGAGGGGGCATTGTTGTATCCCGAACTCTACCACCATACCCGTGCCAAAGCCCCGCGCGGCATTTTGCTGTGGGGACCGCCCGGAACCGGAAAAACCTTACTCGCTAAGGCCGTGGCCGCACAAGCCCGAGCAAACTTTATTGCGGTCAACGGCCCAGAACTTCTCAGCAAATGGGTCGGAGCGTCAGAACAAGCCGTGCGAGAACTGTTCACGAAAGCAAGACAAGCCTCCCCTTGCGTGATCTTCATTGATGAAATTGATACGCTTGCTCCAGAGCGCGGCAGGTTTCAAGGCGATTCAGGCGTGAGCGATCGCGTTGTGGGTCAACTGCTCACAGAACTCGACGGCTTACAGGACTGCACCGATGTCTTGCTGGTAGGAGCAACAAATCGCCCAGATGCACTAGATCCAGCACTATTACGGGCAGGACGCTTAGATCTGCAACTGAAAGTTGATTTACCCAATTTGACCAGTCGCCTTGCTATTTTGCAGGTTCACAACCGCGATCGCCCCTTATCGGAGATTGATTTGACCGATTGGGCAGAGCAGACCGAAGACTGGAACGGGGCTGACCTCGCGCTGTTAAGCAATCAGGCAGCCCTAGAAGCGATTGGTCGCTACCGGGCTGAAGGATTGAATGATCCCAGTAGCATTCAAATTACAACCAATGATTTCGAGACTGCCTATCAACGGCTCGCTGATCAACGAGGCTCTACCTATTAACCCGGCAACTTGAGAGAATGCAGAGCGAGTGAGCAATTTGTACAATTA
>NZ_JCACKG010000308.1:0-577 GCF_059505265.1 Myxacorys chilensis
GTCTCATGCGATACCCTCCCGTCACACCTCGTCGAAGCGAAAGCGCCAGCGGCACACGCGCGCGCCCTGAACCAGTGCAGAAGTAGCGACGGCGCACCCTTCTGCTCATGCTCGGCAGAGTAGCGGGCGCCCTGCTCCGCTCAAGCCAGATCGCTCTGACAGCGCCGCGGAAAGGGCTGTGCTCGGTCATGCCGAGGAGGGTAGCAGGCCCCTTGCCCTGCTCAAGCCCCATGGCCTTGACAGTGCCCTGACGATCGGCTGCTCGGATCGGCGTCGGGAGGTGACGCCGCCCCGTCTCATGTCCCGATCAGGCAAGGAGGCGTGCGCCGAGGATGCCCAAGTAAAGCAGCGCAAAGCCCGCGGGGATCCATCGCTCGACATGGGCGAGCGCAAGCCGGCCCTTGCTTTCGTAGTATTGACGTTCGACGGCGAAGGGCTGGTGCGCGAAGTGGCGCTCGATGTCCTGCAGGACCAGGAACTTCGCCGCGTTGAGCTTGCGATAGGAGTCCAAGAGCGCCGCCCAGGCGATGCAGACGAGGACGCCGGCCGCCGGACTGGTCCAGAACCAGACATCCCT
>NZ_JCACKG010000308.1:587-2235 GCF_059505265.1 Myxacorys chilensis
CACCGATGCCATGGCCGCGCCCTTGCCCAGCCAGCCGTAAAGCGCCACCACGGCGCTGTTCACGCTCAGCATCCAAGTGTTGGCAGAAGCGCGGCGGTCGCTGACCTTTTCGGCCGTGTCGAGGTAAAGCTTGTAGAGTGCCAACCTCTGGTCCGCGTCACTGCTCACAGTTCGTCTCCTGCCGCGTGGCTGTCGCCAAGATCAAAGATGTGGATCCGGCCTAAGCCGTCGCCGAGCGCGACCGCCGAGCCGTGCGCGGCAAGGGCCGATATGCTGGCGTCCAGCGACCAGCATGCGAGCTCCCGTCCAGTGTCCGCGTCCCAGAGCCGGGCCGTGCCGTCTCCGGACGTGGTGATGACGCGGAGGCCCTCGGACGAAAGGGCGACGTTCCATACCCCAAGGTCGTGCCCGCGAAACACGATGAGCTCCGCCCCGGTCTCGGCGTTCCAAAGCCGTGTTGTGCGGTCATCGGAGGCCGTGACGACGCGAGCGCCGTCAGGCGAGAAGGCGGCGCTCAACACCCCATCCTCATGGCCGCGCAGCACATGGATCTCCGCACCACTCCTGCCGTTCCAGAGCCTCGCCGTGCCGTCCCCGGACGCAGTGATGACGCGGGTGCTATCTGGCGAGAAGGCGACGCTCAGCACCGCGCGCTTGTGGCCGTGGAGCACGAGAAGTTCTGTCCCCGTCTGAGCGTCCCAAAGCCGCGCCGTGTCGTCCGAGGATCCAGTGGCCACGCGGGCGCCATCCGGCGAAAAGGCGGCGCTCAGCACCCGCTTCTCGTGGCCGCGCAGGACACGGAGCTCCGCGCCAGCGCTCGGATCCCAGAGCCGCGCCGTGCCGTCCCAGGATCCGGTGACGACCTGGGATCCATCGGGCGAGAAGGCAGCGCTCCACACCCAATCCTCATGGCCGCGCAGGACGCACAACTCCGCGCCGGTCTTGGAGTCCCAGAGCCGCGCCGTACGATCGTCGGAGCCACTCACGACGTGGGCGCCGTCGGGCGAGAAGGCCATGCTCCACACCCCGAGCTCGTGGCCACGCAGTCCATGGAGCTGAGTGGCGGCGCTCGGGTCCCAGACCCGCGCGGTGCCGTCGGCGGAGGCTGTGACGACTCGGGCGCCGTCCGGTGAGAAGGCGGCACTCTCAACCGCTCCGTCGTGACCTCGAAGGACGTGCAGCTCCGCCCTGGTCTCAACGTCCCAGAGCCGCGCCGTGCGGTCCCAGGACGCGGTGACGACCCGGGAGCCGTCAGGTGAAAAGGCGGCGCTCTGCACCCTGAGTTCGTGGCCTTGCAGCATGCGGAGCTGTGCCCCGGACCCGGTGTCCCAGATCCGTGCCGTGCCGTCCCGGGACGCGCTGACGACTCGCGAGCCATCGGGCGAGAAGGCGGCGCTCTGCACCTCCTCCTCATGGCCGCGGAGGATACGGAGCGGAGCGCCGGTCCTGGCGTCCCAGAGCCGCACGATGCGATCTGCGGAGGCAGTGACGAGGCGCGTGCCGTCAGGCGAGAAAACGGCGCACAGCACCTCAAGATCATGACCGCGAAGGACGAACAGCTCCGCCCCTGTCCCGGCGTCCCAAAGCCGCGCAGTGCCGTCCGACGACGCGGTGACGAGGCGAGTGCCGTCAGGCGAAAAGGAGGCGC
>NZ_JCACKG010000309.1:0-32805 GCF_059505265.1 Myxacorys chilensis
AGTAGATACGCTTAAATCTTTTGTGCTTCTGTCCGAACTAAAGGGGTCACTTCACTGAGTTCGGGATAAGAATTGAGACAAGGGAGATAACGGTGTCCCTAATGTAGAAATCAACAATGCTCGGATGGATGTCTTTCTGCGCCCGATCGCAGCGAATGGGAGACTCTCTTATACAGTGACCCAGGTTGACTTTAATGAATGCAAACATTCAAGCAACGGGCGCTTGCAGCATTTTTGGAGTCGATATTTGTAACCCGCTATTTGGCTATAAAAATACGATCGTATCTCTGGTTGAAACTCAGGTCCGCACTCGTCTAAATGATCCAATGTTGCAAGGGCGAGTTTCTAACGCCGTACAAACTGTTTTAAATCAGTTTGGAATTCGCCAAATTACCAAAGTCTCGGTCAGTGGAGACGATCTGGTAATCAGACAACAGTAAAGGCAATTCGATGAGGGTACACAACTTAACTTAAATAGAGGCTCAAGGATCTTCCATCCTTGAGCCTCTATTTAAGTTAGCAATTGCAGCCTTTGTGTCCGCAGTCGCCGTGCCCATTGGGATGACCGTCAGCGCAAACTTGGCTGCAATAGTATTTGCCATCTTTCTCAGTAGCGCTATCGTCGGGGGTAACGATGCAAAGACAAGGTTCGCACGCGCATTTCATTTGAGTTGCAGTAACCATAATGTGACTCTTCTAGAGGTTAAATCCATCGTAACATGTGAACAGATGTTCAGATATAGAAGATTTGTGCAGTGGATCGCGTAGTTCTGCAAGCCCGCCATTCAAGCGATGAGAACGGGTACTGCCTCTAGGAATTGCTTTCGCCGTCAACTGAACGTCGTCAAAGTCAACTTCGATGCCTGGACCTTGCAACAAGTTGATTAGGCGAATTTCTAGAGGCTGACCTAACAATGAATTAGTTGCAGAGGAGACATAAGTTACTGTCGAGGTGCGAAACGTTCCTTCTGCGATCGATAGCGAATTGTTGTCTACTGCCAGAACTTGGCCACCTGCTAGCAACTCAATTCGGTAGCCAGGGAAGCCAGGGAAGGAAATTCCAGGAACCGGATCGTCACCCGTCGGATTGCCCACCTCAACTGAAAGGGTATAACGGGTATTAGCGGCGAGTCGCGCATCGAGGATTTGGCTCAAGCCAGCCTCTCCGCTCCCCGGTGCTTCTACTAAAAACCCATAGCCGACGTTGTTTCCTTCTGGAACGCCAGCGGGGTAATTATTCACAGATGGATTGAATGCACCTGTTGCAGAAGAGTCATCCGTTGTTACCGCAGGAATTAGTCCATCTGGGTTGTACACCTGCCAACCTGGAGGCGGAACAACAGTAAAGGTAAAGTTTTCTAGAACCGAGTCTTCAAATCCAGCATTCTGGATGGCAAGAGAGATTGGAGTACCCCGACCCCGACTAGCAGAGGGAGCAAGCTTGGTGAGTGTATCAACTTGTTGATCGAAGTTGATGGCGTAACCTGTACCTGTCTGAAGCTCTGTCAAGGTAAACTTTTTACCTTCCTTGAATTCATTTGCGATCGCAGTTACAGAACGGGCAAGTTCATCGCCTAAGGAGTCTAGCGACTTGAAGTTGCTGGCGTTAGTCAGCACGGGTGGAAAGGTAATGTCACCAAGGGCATCGCCTGAATCAAGGTGAGAGAAGACCACGCGCAAACCGTCCGCAGGTACGGGTTTACTCAAGTCGAAGAAGAGGCCGAATTGATTGTTATTCTCAGTCGCCTTGTTTTTAGAGTACTGCGGGCCAATTGAGGGGAAATTAGAATTCTGGTTGAGCGACAGGGAAAATACGTCGAGCAAACCATCAGATTCGGTAGTAAAGGTAGGTGAACCAGGGAGGCTGGCGACGGACGACTTTTTGTTCGGCATGTCTAAGGTTTTTCCATGTGTAGTTTTGGTCATCAGACGTTTCAGGGAACACCTTCCTGCTCAACACATTCGCTAGCATCGAATCTAATTTTCTAGGTCAATTTTTTCTAGAAAATCTTCAGCAGCACATTAGTAAAGAACGACAACGCTCGCTAACTTAAAACAGGACGCGTACTAGCTAAGCTAGTACGCCTAACCTGATAAAGTTTGCTTACTCTGATGCATCTGCTAAAAAATCTCTTTGAAGAGCAGATTTTGTTGATGCGTATTCCTGCTTTAGTAATAGATTTCCATGCCCGGAGGAGTACTTAAAAGCTAACATTTGAGCTTGTAAAAAAAAATACAGCTTCACAAAGGCCTTTTTAAGTGATCTTCCAGGGAAATCTGGCAGTTATTCAAACTTGCATAGCTCGCATCTTGACCCTAACACTGTGCACAGACGTATCTGAGCATGTACAAATGCTCACACTCTAAATCTGACCAATTGAACTGGATCATGATAGATTTGCTACAGCGCTATTCAATTTGGCGCTGCACTCTATCGATAATTTGTAAACTGCAGTGCAACCGGGAAATCTTCTTGCTTCATGCGTTGCATCACTGCTTGCAATTCATCCTTTGACTTTGCCGATACCCGAACGGCATCGCCCTGAATTGATCCTTGAATCTTTTTAAATTCGTCGCGAATGATTTTGGTAATCTGCTTTGCGATATCCTGGCCGATGCCTTTTTTGAGCTTAATTTCTTGCCGAACACGACTGCCGCTTGCCGATTCTACTTTGCCGTAGTCGAAGATTTTCAAAGACAAGTTGCGCTTTGAGGCTTTTAGCTGCAATAGGTTGTGGACTGCATCGAGCGTAAATTCACTATCGGTGTTGATGACGATCGCATCGTCGTTCAAATCAATCTCAGTATTGGTGTCTTTGAGATCATAGCGACTGCTCACGTCTCGCTTGGTCTGATCGACGGCGTTGACAAGTTCTTGACGGTCAAATTCACTGACGATATCAAATGAAAATGTAGAAGCCATAGAAAAAATAGGGGTTATTTAAAGGAACAGTTGTCTCCTACCTCATAGTGCTAGTGATGCTCGATCCAATCAAGGTAATGATGCAGGTTGAACCAAGGGCAAACATCAGCGATCGCAGCAGCGGAACATCCAGAATATAAAACACCGAGTAGAGGAAGCGAATCGGCACAAACGCGATCGCCGCCCAAGCGACTGTTGCTGAGTCCTGGTGTGTCACAAATGCCATTAATGCCGCAACACTAAACAGGGAAAACGCTTCCAATGAATTTTGGTGCGCCCAAGTTGCGCGTTTGCCATACTCAGGGAGTTTATCGAGCGTTGCCCGAGGAGACGACCTCATGTCTCGATTGTAGCCAACCTGCACGCGGGCAACCCCCACAAGAGCAAATGGAAGATACACGAGAACGGCAGTCGCTGCGATCGCGATTAGCAAAATGGTCGGCACAGAGAATCCGAACAGTGTCATGTCCTAATCAAAATAGAATATTGTCACAATTTTGCGCTGGTCTTCGGCATCGCGGCAAGTCCGCAGAAGAGTATGGCTGTCATGAAACGCAAAGCTAATGAGTTGCTGACAGCGAGACACAATCTCTTGATTGCAAAGAGCACTGGCTTCGGCTAGAGAAAGACTGTTGTTCTCTGGCGATTCGACCAAATGCATCACACTTTCTAACTGCTCACGCGATTCGCGAGGTTGGCGCTCCATACTCTGCGGCAGAATCACCGTCAGCATACTTGGATCAGCCCGTAAAGCACCACGAATTGCAGCAAAATTGGTTCCGGTTGACCCTGAAGTAATGATTCGATTGCCTTCTAGAACCAGTGCATAACTCATCAACTCAATTAGAGTTTGATGGGTGATAGGAACGTGGCGTGACCCTAATAGAGCGATCCGCTTAGAACCCGTTTGCTGAATCGTGGCGAGTTCTTGTAAAAAATCATCGACTTGAGGGAGATCGATCGACTGACTCAAGAGACGTGCTTTATATTAACAACGCCGTAATTGTATCAGACGCTCTTGACCTGCGGGTGATTGTAATCAGTTGAAGAATTTTATCGTATCCAGCAACGACGCTGCGATCGCCTCTCAGGAACGGCAATGCGATCGTCACTTAGCTCAGTGCTAAGTTTAATTAGTCAGTCGCTCTGCTAGTGAATTGTGAGACTGACGCAGATTGTAAGCTCGCCTCCGTGACCACAAACAACAGGCGACTATATTCACTTATTGACATATTCAAATTGGTGAATATACTTTAGGTAATGCGATCCGTTGCATCGCTAGTCATACTTCTAAACCAGAAGTAAACGGCTTGCGGCAGATGTTGCACTAGATTTCGTAAGTTTGAATACAGACTGATTAGGAAGAAATGTATGGTTATTGCAACACGACCTAAAGATTGGGTAGGGTCAGTTTTACATACCGCTAACGGTTTTGCTCCAACAGCTTTAGCAGTTCTGTCTGGCACGATTCCTACAGGGTTAAGAGGATCGCTTTACCGAAACGGGCCAGCGCGATTAGAGCGGGGCAATACGCGGGTTTCTCATTGGTTTGATGGGGATGGCGCTGTGCTAGGAGTTCATTTCACCGATGCAGGCGCAACGGGAGTGTATCGCTATGTGCAGGGCAAAGAATTTCAGGAAGAAGAACAGGCGGGACACTTTCTCTATGGTGGGTATGGAATGCTCCCCCCTGGAGGAATTTGGAATCGGTTTACGAAGGGGACAAAAAACGCAGGCAACACTTCAGTCCTTGCGTTTGACGATCGCGTGTTGGCATTGTGGGAGGGCGGACATCCCTATGCTTTAAATCCAGAGACGTTGGACACTGAAGGTCAGACGGATTTAAACGGTTTACCGCCTTTGATGCCATTTTCGGCTCATCCAAAGCGAGATGATAGAACTGGCGAGGTTTACAACTTTGGGGTGAGCTTTGGTAAGAACGCCATGCTTAACCTCTATCGCCTTGATGCGATGGGCAATTTAAAGCAGCGAAATCAAGTGCCGCTCGATGGCTTGCCACTGATTCATGATTTCGTTATGGCAGGACAATATCTGCTATTTTTCGTCTCGCCTGTTCGATTAAATCCTCTGCCGGTCTTATCTCGCCTCAAAGGGTTTGGAGAATCGTTTGAGTGGAAGCCTGAAAAGGGAACACAAATTCTAGTGATTGATCGGAATTCGCTAGAGGTGGTCAGTCGAGGGGAAACAGAACCTTGGTATCAATGGCATTTTGGCAACGGTGCAGTTGATAGAGACGGTCATGCTGTTGTGGATGTGGTGCGCTATGAAGACTTCAACACCAATCAGCTTTTGAAAGAAGTTGCTACAGGTCATGCAACGACAAAAGCAAGTTCTTCTTTATGGCAAATTCGATTAGATCCGAAATCAGGAACCGTTTTTGGGATGGATCGGATGTTGAATCGTGACTGTGAGTTTCCAGTTGTGAAACAAGCAGATGTGGGGCAATCGTGGCGATACACTTACCTTTCAGTTTACCGTCCTGGTCATGAGAGTCCCGGTGTGTTTGGAGCGATCGCACGCTTCGATCAGCAAACGGGCGATCTGATGCAAGCAAACTTAGGCGAAGACCGCTATGCAATGGAGCCGATTTACGCGCCTGATGCTCAAAATCTGGATCAAGGTTGGATCGTGACGGTTGTATATGACGGTAATACCGATACCAGTGAAGTTTGGGTGTTTGATAGCGATCGCTTAGATGATGAACCAGTTTGCCGTTTAGCATTACCGGAAGTGATTCCACTTGGATTTCACGGTACATGGAAACCCGCTTGAGTGTTGGCTTAATTAGGCGTCGTTCAACTATGAGAGGGAATTAAGAAGCGGGAATTACTTACTTCAATGGGAAGCGAGTTGAGTTAGGCAGCGAATCGAGTAACGGACATAACAGATATGTAAATGGGTGATTCATCTGTTCATTCGCTACATCTGTTACAAAATCCGCTGCCACTATCCTTCAAAGCCTCACTCAACCCCAAAGAACGGCTCAATCTCCTAAATAGATTCCGAGTCCGCGTGCAGTTTGAACGGCAGCACTGCCTGGATCAACAGTGCAATACTGTGCGATCGCATCCGCAATCGGAACATCAATCACGCGACGATCGCGCCATGCCACCATGCGATCGTATTTTTCTTGAGCAATCAAATCGACTGCTGCCACGCCAAACATGGAGCCGAGCAGTCGATCCAAGGGCGAAGGCGTGCCGCCGCGCTGAATGTGCCCCAGCACAGTAACGCGAGTTTCTACACCGCTACAGGCAGAGATTCGACTGGCAAGATATTGCCCAATTCCGCCGTAGCGCGATTCTCCAGAGGGATCGGTTGAACTGACGGTCTTGCCCTCTTCGGTGCGCACCGCTTCCGACACGACGATCAGCGAATAGTTTTTGCCTTGGTCTTGGCGTTCTTTGAGCTTGTGACAGAGATTCGCGATTGTATAGGGAATTTCTGGAATCAAAATCACATCTGCACCCCCTGCAATGCCTGCGCTAATGGCAATGTGTCCGGCATCGCGTCCCATGACTTCGAGAATCATGGCGCGAGAATGGCTTGCGGCTGTGAAATGCAATCGATCGACGGCTTCTGTGGCAATGTTGACAGCCGTATCAAAGCCGATCGAGCATTCGGTGATGCCAACATCGTTATCGATCGTTTTAGGAATCGTGACTAAATTCATTCCGCCCTGCTGTGCCAGCTTTCTGAGAATCGCCATGCTGCCATCGCCGCCGATGCCAATCATGGCGTCTAAGCCCAGCATATGGTAGCCGTCGATGATCTCGGAGGAGCGATCGAGGAGTTCTCCGTCAGGCATTGGAAACGCAAACGGATTGCCCTTATTGGTTGTGCCAAGAAACGTTCCGCCTGCGGTAAGAATGCGATCGACGCGATCAATATCTAACGCCACAATGTCAGGGGGGCGCTCCATTAAGCCATTGGTGGCTCGACAAATTCCTAAGACCTTCCAGCCATACGTTCCGATCGCTCGAAAGACGACCGCTCGAATGACTGCATTTAAGCCTGAACAATCTCCGCCGCTGGTCAAGATGCCAATCCGCTTTGTCCCGTCCATGTCGATTACACTGAATAAGTTGTAATGGCTAACAGCTAATCGCACTTTGAGAAAGCTTTGAGAAAGAGTAATGAAAACTACAGAATTGATTTAGAGCTGTTAGAAAAGGATGACATGACAGAGAACGAAACAACAGATGGCTGGGTGAGTTCTATTCCACTCGCGCCGGAGGGATTTAAATCAGGGTTCGTCGGCATTATTGGTCGCCCAAACGTGGGCAAGTCTACGCTGATGAATTATTTGGTCGGACAGAAAGTTGCGATTACCTCTCCCGTGGCGCAAACGACTCGCAACCGCTTGCGAGGCATTCTGACCACGCCAGAAGCACAGATTATTTTTGTTGATACGCCCGGAATTCATAAACCCCACCATCAGTTGGGCGAAGTCTTGGTCAAGAATGCGAGGAGCGCGATCGCATCGGTGGATATCGTGCTTTTTTTGGTCGATTGCTCGGTCGAGCTGGGGGGCGGCGATCGCTTCATCGTCAATCTGCTCACTGATGTCAAAAGCCCAGTGATTCTCGGACTCAACAAAGCCGACCAGCAAGGGCATCCCTCGCTCGATCAAGACTACATTGACTTGGCAGCATCTCAAGGTTGGACGGTTGCTAAATTCTCGGCGCTCACTGGTGAAGGAGTCGAGCCACTCCAAGCTACTTTGATTGAGAACCTAGAACCCGGACCCTATTACTACCCGCCTGATCTCGTCACCGATCAGCCCGAACGTTTTATCATGGGCGAACTGATTCGCGAGCAAATTCTGCTGCACACTCGCGAAGAAGTGCCGCATTCTGTTGCGATCGCGATCGAGCGTGTTCAGGAAGAACCCCATATCACTCGCGTCTCTGCGGCCATTAATGTCGAGCGTTCCTCTCAGAAAGGCATTTTGATTGGCAAAGGAGGAACGATGTTAAAAACTGTCGGGTCTGCGGCTCGTGAACAAATCCAAAAACTGATCGAGGGTAAAGTGCATCTAGAACTATTTGTGAAGGTGCAACCGAAATGGCGTCAGTCTCGCACGCGCCTTGCCGAATTCGGCTACCGCGTTGAAGAGTAGCTCACTATAGGGCATCTGGATCGATTCTCTTTGTCGTAGTCGTTCTACTTACATCCTGTCGAAAATAGGTATTTTTTGCACTCGGCAAGAACTGTGAACTTCAGAAAATGAATGGATCAATCCATCTCAAACGCAGATTTGAGATGGATTGATGTGTAGCAGTTTGTAACAGAAACTCAACTTAAATGAAGCACATTTACCTGGTTTTACAAACTGGTTTTACTAGAGCCAGATAGTTAGCGCTTTATTGATCCTTTTATATTAAGTTTCGATTCATTTTTCAGCTTTAGATCCTAAGAAATTTGGAAATAGTTCCTAACTCTTGAAAATCGTTCTAGGATGCGAGTATTGTCCCTATTGATCTGTGAATTGCTGCAAAAAATTTGACGAGTAATATTTCGTTGATGAAGTTTATTGGTCAGCACTCCAGTACACCAAGATCCATTATCAGGAGAAGTTCATGACGATCGCGCTGGATCAGCAAACGCATAGTGAGCATCCTTCAATTGACCCTTCAAAACCTTGTCGGAAAATTGGCATTCCTAAAGAGATTGCAACCAACGAATGTCGAGTCGCAGCAACGCCCGATACCGCAAAGATTCTTCAAAAATATGGGTTTGAAGTATGGGTTGAATCTGGAGCAGGAGATGCCGCTAATTTTTCTGATCAGGCTTTTGAAGAAGCTGGCTGTCATATTGTTTCTGATCCCCAAACGCTGTGGGCAGAATCAGATTTAATCCTCAAAGTTCGTCCTCCCGCTTGGCATTCTGGTGTGAACAAGCACGAAACAGAATTGCTGCGAGAAAACGGGACATTAATTAGTTTTATTTGGGCTGCCCAAAATGCTGAACTGGTGCAGCAACTTGCGACCCGTAAGGCAACCGTCTTAGCGATGGATGCGGTGCCGCGCATTAGTCGGGCGCAAAAATTGGATGCTCTTAGTTCAATGGCAAATATTGCAGGCTACCGTGCTGTAATTGAAGCCGCAGAGCATTTCGGACGCTTCTTTACAGGGCAGATTACCGCTGCCGGAAAAGTACCGCCTGCAAAAGTGCTGATTATTGGCGCAGGTGTGGCAGGATTAGCTGCGATCGGAACCGCGAGAGGATTGGGTGCGATCGTTAGAGCCTTCGATACCCGTCCGGTGGTGAAAGAGCAGGTTCAAAGCATGGGCGCAGAGTTTCTAGAGCTTCAGTTTGAGGAAGACGGCTCTGGGGAAGGGGGTTATGCCAAAACCATGAGTCCCGAATTTATCAAAGCTGAGATGGAACTGTTTGCGGATCAAGCAAAAGACGTAGACATCATCATTACCACGGCGCTGATTCCGGGCAAAAAAGCTCCGACGTTGATCACGAGAGAAATGGTCGAGAGCATGAAAGACGGCTCTGTGATCGTTGATATGGCGGCAGAGCAGGGCGGGAACTGCGAAGTGACCAAGCCTAATGAAATCTATAAGTATCAAGGCGTCACGATTATTGGATTAACCGATCTGCCAAGCCGAATGGCGTCGCAGTCGAGTCAGCTTTATGGCAAAAACCTATGTCACTTGTTGGATGACATGGGCAGAAACGAAAACTACCGGGTTGATCTGGCAGACGAGGTGATTCGAGGTGCGTTGGTGGTGCATCAGGGCGAAGTGATGCCGCCGCCGCCAAGACCTTCCGCCCCGCCTGCACCCAAACCCGCTACCATCTCATCTCAGGTCGAAACGCCGCAAGTGAGTCGGCAGACACCTCAGTGGATCTGGGCAGTTCTGATTGGGGCGGTGTTAGTCGGAATCGGCGCGATCGCACCTCCTTCATTCCTGTCTCACTTCACCGTCTTTGTTCTCGCCTGCTTTATTGGCTGGCAGGTGATTTGGAACGTTAAACCCGCTCTCCACACGCCATTGATGAGTGTCACGAACGCCATTAGCGGCATCATCATCATCGGGGGAATGCTGCAAATTTCAGGCGCGCTCACGTCAGCGACAACAATTTTAGGCGCGATCGCAATTCTGGTTGGAACCATCAATATCGTGGGTGGTTTCTTGGTCACACAACGAATGCTCAAAATGTTCCAGAAATAGGGAGAGGACAATGACCGATAGTATTTCTAACGTCGCTTACATTGCGGCGAGTGCCCTCTTCATCATGAGTTTGGGCGGCTTGTCAAATCAAGAAACGGCCAAGAAAGGCAACATTTACGGCATTGCTGGAATGGTCGTTGCCTTCATCGCGACGATTATTAGAAGTGATGTCACGGGCTATGGAATTCTCGCCACAGCAATTCTTCCGGGTGCGATCGTCGGTGCGATTCTTGCCGCACGCGTTGCAATGACCGAAATGCCAGAACTGGTGGCAATGCTACATAGTTTCGTCGGACTGGCGGCAGTTCTGGTGGGCATTGCTAATTACCTCAGCCCGCAATCCTTGACCGGAGCGGAAGCCACAATTCACGAAGTTGAAATTTTTGTAGGGGTCTTCATTGGCGCGGTCACGTTTACCGGATCAATCATTGCCTTTGGAAAACTGCGCGGATTGATTAGCAGTAAGCCGCTCACATTGCCTGCTCGACACCTTCTTAACATTGGCATGTTAATCGCTTGTGTTTGGCTGGGGCAGCAGTTTTTAGGAGAAGGAATCCTATCTGGACTGCAAGCATTAGTAATCATGAGCGCGATCGCAGGGGTGCTAGGACTCCATCTCGTCTTGGGAATTGGCGGCGCAGATATGCCTGTTGTCATTTCGATGCTTAACAGCTATTCGGGCTGGGCCGCTGCCGCCGCTGGCTTTATGCTCTCTAACGATCTGTTGATCATTACGGGTGCGTTAGTGGGCAGCAGTGGTGCGATTCTGAGCTACATCATGTGCAAAGCGATGAATCGATCGTTTATCAGTGTCATTCTCGGCGGCTTTGGCACCGGTGGATCGAGCACTACAGAGGCGATCGCAGGCGAAGCAAAATCGATTTCTGTAGACGAAACGATCGAGGCGCTAGAAAACGCGAATAGCGTCATCATCGTTCCCGGTTATGGAATGGCCGTGGCACAAGCGCAGCATCCGATTTCTGAAATTACAAAACGATTGCGCGATCGCGGCGTCAATGTCCGCTTTGGCATTCACCCTGTCGCAGGTCGTTTGCCAGGTCATATGAACGTCCTGCTTGCTGAAGCGAATGTGCCGTACGACATCGTGCTGGAAATGGAAGAAATCAACGATGATTTTCCTCAAACCGATGTGGTGTTGGTGATTGGAGCCAACGATACGGTGAATCCGAGTGCGATGGAACCTGGCAGCGCGATCGCTGGAATGCCCGTTCTCGAAGTGTGGAAAGCCAAGCAAGTCATCGTGCTGAAGCGCAGTATGGCCAGCGGCTATGCAGGCGTTGAGAACCCGCTTTTCTACAAAGAAAACACTCGTATGCTTTTTGGTGATGCAAAGAAAAACGCAGATGCTGTTCTGAGTCAGTTAGGCGTTTTAGAACTTGCCAAATAACCTGTTGCGCTCAAGGAGAGGCAACCGCAAAGGCAAATAAGCTTTTGTGTTTCTGTCCGTTAGTCATGGTTGAACGCCTGTTTTAGATGAACTCTAAATAGGCGTTTTTTTAGTGTCTAATCAAATAAAATAAATTCGATTTGTCCGTTATGCAAAGATCTTCGATTTCTAACCCTACCTAGCGGATAATGACCAAAAACATCCTGTCGCAAGGCAGGTATTCTACAGTGTGAGGACATGACCCATCATCAAATGACTCATCAAGATCCTGTCGGTCAGCCTTCAAGTCATCTAACTGCGATTGGCTTTGCCAAGCTCCAAAGAATCGCAGCTCAATTTGCTTCTGGAGCCGCTATTACTACTGTGCAAGCGTTTGGCAGCGGCAATATTAACGATACATTTTTGGTAACGGTTAAGAATATCAGTCAACCCCGCTTTGTGCTGCAACGCATCAATACTCATGTCTTTCGTCAACCCCAACTGGTCATGCAGAACATGAGCATTTTCACTTGCCATGTCCGCGATCGTTTGCAGCGTTCTCCGCTGGCGCGTCGTTGGGAAGTGCCACGGGTGCTGTTGACTCATGAAGGATGCGATCACTGGATTGACGCTGATGGAGCAGTTTGGCGAGCGATTAGTTTTATTGAAGGATCAGAGTCATTTGACGCAATGCATGACGTGGATCATGCAAAAGAAGTCGGCTATGCCTTGGGCATGTTTCACAGCTTGATCAGCGACCTGCCGCCCGATCAATTAGCCGACACGTTAGAAGGCTTTCACATCACGCCGCGCTATCTTCAGCAGTACCATCAGGTGTTAGCGACAACAACGGTGAACCTATCTCCAGAAGTGACGTACGGGTTGCAGTTTGTGCGCGATCGCGCGGAGTGGTGTTCGGTTCTTGAGCACGCTAAAGCGGTTGGCAAACTGCCGCTTCGACTGATGCACGGAGATCCAAAGGTGAACAATGTTATGTTTGATTGCTCAACTGGAAAAGCCGTTAGCGTCATCGATCTCGATACTGTCAAACCGGGATTAGTGCATTATGACATTGGCGATTGCCTGCGATCGGGTTGCAATCCGATCGGCGAAGAAACGGAGCAGTGGGAGACGGTTTACTTCGAGCCTGACCTCTGCCAAGGTATTTTACAAGGCTATCTTTCGGTGGCAAAAGCCTTTTTGACCAATCACGATTACGATTATCTATTTGATGCAATTCGACTCATTGCGTTTGAGCTAGGACTAAGATTTTTGACCGATCATTTAGCGGGCAACGTCTATTTCAAGGTCAAGCATCGAGATCACAATTTGATGCGAGCCTTGGTTCAGTTTCAACTAACTCAGAGTATTGAATCTCAAGAAACAGTGATTCGCTCTCTCATTGCGGAGATGCGATGAACGAGTTTTTACTGAAGCCTTTTTCACCTAGCGTTGATTTAACCATTACAGGCAGCATTGAACGTCACAGTGCTAACCTCATGATTCGTTATGATCTACATGGTGATCTAACGGCAGTTGTGATTCCAAGTCCTACTCTGGCTGTGCGTCAGCATGACCTTTGGAAGACGACGTGTTTCGAGTTCTTTCTGGGTCTCAAGAATTCCAAGCAGTATTGGGAATTCAACCTCTCCCCTGCCGGACATTGGAATGTTTACCGATTTGATGGCTATCGGCAAGGAATGCAAGAGGAACTCGCGATCGCAGCGCTTCCGGTGGAGGTGCAGCAGACCTCTACCACGCTAATGCTGACGATCGCGCTGAATTTGGAGCAGCTTGAGTTAGCTGAGCAAAGTTTGGACGTTGCGATCGCATCTGTAGTTGAATCCAAGAGCGGTGAGATCACTTACTGGGCACTAACCCATCCTGAACTGGAAGCCGATTTTCACCGCAGAGATAGCTTTCTCATTCAGTTGTGAACCCAAATATTCTCATAGGTGGACATAAAAACGGCCAATGTCAGATTTCAGAGTTCTTCAAGATCTGAGGATCGATGCCACTGTTGCGTAATTAACTTTAGCTGTCCATTTATTCATCCAACACTAATTCCCACTCTGCCGCCTCAGCGTTCCAAGCTGGGCCATCAGTTTCACCCACCACAAACGGACCCCAATACCGTTGCGATCCATCTTGAGCAAAGGCAACGATCACATCCCCTTTCTTCAGCTTAATCTCGCGATTGGGTAACGAAACGAGCAATCCTTCTGTACTTCCTTCTCCTGGCGCAAAATCCCAATGGGCAGGAGTCGCAAATCCGGTCGATGCCCCTTTACTTGCTTCTTTTTGGCGAGAACGCAATGCTACTCTGAGCGGGTGATCTGAGCGGTTGCGAATTCGCAATTTACCTTGGCGAGCGGCAGCTTCTGCGGGATCAGGCTTAGCCGCCGTCGTCACCTTAGAATTTGCAGGAGCACGGGTGGCTGGCGCGTCTGAAGGTTGAGTTTTGATCACCGGAACTCGATCCGATTCAGGCGGTAAAAACTCAATACCAATCTGAAATCGTTGGAGGAGGAGCCACCCAGGGATGAGTAAGACCGCCGCCGCGATCGCGGCCTTGAGCGCAGGGTGCAGTTTGTTATTTATCGGTTTCATCAGACCCCGCAACCTTTGATCAATCGTTGTACTTTAGTGATAACAAGCTTTAAGGCGATTGTGGGAAGATTTTTTGAGTAGATTTTTGAGTACAGTAGTTGTAAGTTGCCTCTAACCGCCATGCAGAACACTCGCCTTAATACGTTGGTACAAACGACGACGAGACAAGCTGATCAACTGTTTCGCAATCCGTGGCGGCGCATCTCGCTGTTAGTGATTGGTCTGCTCCTCGGTTTTTTTGTCGGCAATGTGATGTCTACGACCGCTGGACAGCGCTCAGAGTTAGATGTAGTGGCAGCGCTGCTGATCGTGGCAGCGACCGAAGTCATCAGTCGCATCTTCTATGGCAGCCGTGGGCGATTTGGGCGATCGCTGGCTGCCGAATTCTTAAACGTTCTAAAAATTGGTGTAACTTACAGTTTGTTTTTAGAAGCGTTCAAACTAGGAAGCTAGGGGCGGCTATCTGTCCGTCCGTCCTTCGGTAACACACTTTAAGTGGCAAGCTGACCATCACCGCCTTCTAAGATAGTTCCGTCTAGATTCGTGTCTTGCAAATTTGCACCGCTCATCGTGGCTCGAATTAATTCGGCTTCACTTAGGTTGGCTTGATGCAAGTCAGCTACCGTCAGATCTGATCCGCTCAAATCAGCGGCTTCTAAATTCGCGCCGCTTAGATCGGCCTGAACCAGTTCAGCTTGTGACAGCGCTGCCTGAGACAAATTAGTCACTTTAAGATCGGCTTGACTTAAATTGGCTCGCTCTAAAATTGCTCCCTCTAGCACAGCTCCATCCAGCACAGCATTACTTAAATCTGCGCCGCTGAGGTCGGCTCCACTCAAGTCTGCTTCAGCCAGATCAGCGCCACTGAGATCGGCCCCGCTGAGGTTAGCACGTTTCAAATTTGCTCTGTTTAGCGAGGCAGCGCTCAAAACGGCTCCGCTTAAATCCACCCCCTCTAACTGAGACTCGTTTAGGCTAATTGCACTGAACTCACGCTCACCTGCTTCGTACCGACGGACTAGTTCTTCCGCATTCATATCTTCCGCATTCATAATTAATTCATTGTTAACAACGTGTGACCCGTGATTCTAGCGGTATGGCGGACGATTTCTAGCTTTTAGAATAAGTCAAACTGTGACTTTAAGTGCCCATCTACAGACACACAAGCCTCATCAAATCATAAAAATAGCCCTGATCTAATCAGGGCTGCAAGTTATTGTGTAAATCTAACTAGCGGGCAAGTCTACTTGCTATGCTGTTGAATCCATAGCCTCAGTTCCGCTTCAGAGTCTGCACAAACTTCTCGCCCAGTGCGAGGATCAATGGTATACCACCAGCGATCACTGCCATTCTCAAATCGATGGATAGGCTGAGCAGAACGATTGAAAAAAGATTGGATCAGCGCTTGCCAAGTCACAGTCGCTCTCTGCGTAGCGATGGGAGCCGTCACTTCTGCCTTCTCTCGTTCCAGTAGCTTAATCAGTTGAACATTATTCGCAGCTTTGGCCGCTTCCAGGCGATGCGCTAGGGAAGTCAAAATGTTATTTAGATGCTGATCGAACGTGTAGGAATAAGATGTGTTTGCCATGACAGTCTGGTTTTGCAAGCGGTATTGCTGAGAGAGAAACTATTTCGCCTCTATAATCATATTATATTCTGTAGCGAGAACTACAAAAATCTCCCTTTTTACAGAAGGAAGCCGTTAATCTGCTCACCCCATTGGCTTACTCCCACGCTTGCAGTTGCTCTAGCCAGGTTTGCATCAGCGTCGTTACTTGCCCACGACGAGTTTCAAAGTTTGCGGCAATCCATATCAAGACAATGCCAATGCACAAGCCAATCACCCACTTGAGGAGTGAATAAGTAGTTGCTAAAACAACGAGTTGATACAAGACATTAAGGCAAAAAACGATTGTTCCCACATATAAAAATGCTCGGATTTTTAATCCTAACCCGGCAAAAATTACAATCAAACTAACTAGGCCTGGTAGAATGCCGTAGTTATTTTGAGTGAGCAATGCAGTAATGCAAATTAAGCTCGTTCCGCACAGCCTAACGTAGTGCTTTGAGGATTGGGCTTGAGCCAGCTTAAGCGATGGCTCAACGGCTGCAAAGTATAGAATTGACGACCCGACTGGCAACACTTGCCAAAATAAAATGTTTAAATTGAGTTGATCAAGCTGCTTGAATACAACCCAGTTCAGCAAAGCAATGCTGAGATAAGTCCAGCGAATTTCTCGACGAATAGAAGCGATCAAGCTGTAGAAAACAGCCAAAATAATCAGACTTAACCCATGAACGATCGCAGCGGTTCCAGCTAAAGCTAACAGTGGAACAACGATCGATACCCGTTGCCAAGGTCGACGCATCCAGCCTAGCCGTTCCCACGGCAGGACAAATATTACGAAGGCAGCGGTCGCGGCGATCGCTGCTGCATATGGACGCAGTTGGGCAAAAACTCCGCTAAACCATGGTTTTGTACTGAGATACCAAACCAAAGCCGCCGCTTCTAGAAGCCCTGCGTAAAGCCAAACTTCTGCGCTTCGTAGGTTTGGATGGCGACGCGACTGAAAAATGGCATACAGCGACAAGCCAACTCCAGTGATAAATCCGACCAAGGCTAATGTTCCGGGAGCAGAAATCAGTAGAGTTAAACTTGCTGCAACGCTTAGAACAACGCTACTGATTGCCCAATGTCCATGAGCAACAGATTTAATTTCTACTGCACTGAGATGTAGATAATTTAGTTTTTCGATTAATAGATAGCGATAGACTAGCGTTAACACAGTGCCTAATGCCGCGATCGCCATTAACTGATTGCTAAGCGACTCGTTGCGAAGAGGGTATAGCACTAATTCGCTCAGTCCGATTGACAGTCCAAACAGTCCTAAAAATGTGAGCGATCTGAACGCGGATCGCTGCCGTCCGACACCGATGAAGATCAACGCAACACCAAGAGAAATACAACCTGTCCAAGCTTCAAAGGTCCCCAGGCGAAGCGCGATCGCACTGATTCCATAGGCCAATGGCAAGCCATACCATCCTCCAAATATCGAGTCTGAAGGAGTCCGTCGGTGTCGAATTTCATCTGCAAACTGCGTGGCTAACCCCAATCCTACATTTGCGACGCTAAGCCAAATGATGGAAGGTTCTCCCCACGCCAAACTGTGAGCAACCAACAGTTCGATTCCAAGTCCTAACCCGATCACCGCACTCATGGAAGCCGTTCTCCAAGCCCATGCTGCTAAAACACCTGTTGTTAGCGCGATCGCAGCCAGCCCTGTCAATGTTGGAGACTGCACATCGGCGTATTCTATCAACACTTGGAAACCAGAACCGAATAAGACGATCGCACTTAGCCCTGCAGCCCAACGGTTCGCCGCATGAACAAAAAGCGCAATTAAGCGAGACGGCTGTGCCGTTTCACCTTGAGATAATCGTGTCTGCCCCCAACGTGTGCCCAGCCATAGCAGCAAAAGTACCATTGCGCCCACTAGCAGCCACACATCAATCTGACGCATTCCAGGCAACTGATGCCACAACCCCCAGCCCAAAGCTGTCAACCCGTATCCAATCGTGAGATTTGCAAATAGCGGGTGCGGCAGTAAGCGAGTGTTGCCGACCATCAGTACGGTGGCACACACCAATCCTAGTAATCCAGTTTCGGGGCGGTTGAGCGTCAGTAGTTGCGCCATGCCAAGCGCGATCGCGCTCAGTTGAGCCGCGATTTGCTGTTGCTCGGGTCGCCTGGCTGCAATCAGCGTTAATGCGAGTGGAACTGCAAGCCAACTACTAGCGATCGGTGGCGCGGAGCCAAGGGAGTCAACCCACAGAACATAGGATAAACCTGCAAATCCTAACCCAATATGCCACGCGCTACGCTGCCAAATTGATCGCGACCCAATCGCGCTGATCATCCATTGCGCGATCGCAATACTCAAAAACAGAAACGCCCACGTTGAACTGTTGAGCGCCGGAAAGCGGTATTGAATGGCTGAAATTATTGTTGCTAATCCGCCTAAATGAGTTGCATAAACTAGAGATACAATATCTTGCTGCCGTGAGCGGCGTTGGCGTAGCAACCAGGCTAATGTAGCGGTAGATGCAAAGAGATTGAGCGTTCGAGTCGCAGGCGCGATCGCGCTGATCGCAAACAGCAACACGCCAAAGCCTAGCGCAATACCTTCTGAAAAGTTCGCTAACTGTGGTTGCCGTCGTCGTTGCAACCATAGTGAAAACGCCAGAATGACGATCAAGTATGGAAATAAAGCAATTCCCAATAGCGCAATTTGGGTTGATTCGGTATCTGTAATGCGGGTGGTAGCATCAACGATTTGGGTTTGAAGCGAGGCAGGAATGAGTCTCCAAACCAGCCAAAGCATTTGTAACCCAATTGCTAATAATAAGGCCACATCAAACCGTCGCCAAAATCGTTGCAACGCTTGGTAGCCCACGAAAATTGCGATGCAACTTGCGGCTAAGGCTTGCCACGGAACCGAGCCGACAGACACAAGCCAGCCTAGAAATAGCAACGCACCGCTTAATCTCCATCCCGTTGATCCGGTTCGACGGTGGGCAAGTTTAGACACTCCGCCACCGCAAAGCGCGATCGCAAGCCCCAACTGCGCAATATCAACATTGGTCACAAAAACGGCTCGTAAAAATAGTAATGCGATCGCACTTCCTAAAAGCGCAAATCGAGACAACGCCAGAATCGGAGCGATGATCAGAAGCAGCGATCCTAGATAAATAGCGATCGGCGGAATCACCGGAACCGACCAGCCTAACTGAAGATAACTCAAGCCTAAATAACTTAAGACGAATCGAGAATTAAAATTTGAGGACGCTTTTAACAACAAGACTGCGATCGCACTTAAAATGATTGCGGCAACGGTAGCTATGCCGATGGATTGAACCTGAGGAAACTGTAAAAGAAATCGATCGATCGCCCAAAAATTAACTGGAATCAGCAGTAATGTTAGCGTTTGTAATGTTGTTGCCGTCAGCCTTAAATTGGGCTGGCGATTCGCCCAAAACGAAGCACCCCAAAAGCTGAGCGTGTAGCCTAACAGCACGAGATACTGTCCGGTTGGTGAAACAGCCTGCCACTGACTTGCTGCCAGCACTGCCGAAGAAACCACCACCAAAAACACACCCAACACCAGTAACCAAACAACACTGAGTTCCTGTTGCAGCGATCGCAGAATTCGAGTAATCACATTCTCTGAAGGCGCTACTCGTTCGGGGCGCTCGGCCCTGGTGGCAGTCACAAAATCAGGAGTGGCAGTCACAAAATCAGGAGACGAGGAACGCCCCAGCTCTGCGATCGGACGAGGGGTAGGAGACTCTACAGCTTCAGGCAGTACGCAGGTTAGATGCTGACGGCTTAACTGCTCGATTTGCTGCTGACTCAGCAAGCCAAGCTCCAGCAACACGTCAAGCCCGCGCAGCAAATTAGGATGATCAGCATCAAGTTTTAGGGTGAAGCGGTCTGGTGAATTCATCCCAGCCTCCAGGTAGTTATTCTACCGACCAGTAAAGATAGGTTTTACTTTACTCGCGCTTGTGATCTAAACAATGCTGAAATCACCCATTTCTTGGATTGTCACAACAACTGTCACATTTCTTAGCGCTGCGATCGCGTTTCGGACTTTCAGAATGGTGGGAGGTTGTTCACTCCTTCTTTAGAAGAATGACAGAACACGCCAAATTCCGGTAATAGAAAGATGAAAAGATTGATGAGAGCTATGCAGCATATTCTGTTTGTTGAACTGTTAGGCGGCATTGGTGACGTGCTAATTGCGTTGCCTGCCATCCAGGCGTTAGCGCACGCTCACCCTCAAGCAAGTGTCACCGTTCTTACCTTTGCGCCAGGAGGACAACTGCTCGAAACCGATCCACTCATTGATCGAATCATTTATGCCGAAAAGGGTAAGGCGGATCACACAGTCCAGCAGCTATTGAATGCTCAACCATTCGATTTAATTGTTTCTGACACCAACTACGATCGCATTGATAAAATCATTCAAACTAGCAATGCTAGACAAGTTGTTACAAATTTATGGCGCTCTCCACCTCCAGATCAGTTTGTGAGTGATCGCTTTCTAGAAATCCTCCTCGCTGAAAAACTCATCACACCAGAATCAATCAAATCGCCAACGCTACATCCAACGCTAGAAGAAATTCAACTTGCTCAAGCAAAATTAGACAACCTAAAGTTAGACAAACCAAACCGCCCGATCGTTGTTCTCTGTCCTGATGCCGGAATGCAGATCAAGCGTTGGTCAGAGCAGAATTTCGTCCGGTTGGGGCAAGTGTTGCAGGAGAAATATGAGGCGTCAATTGTCGTTCTGGTTGGGTCGGACGCAGAACAAGCTACCCGCATTGTGGAGAGCATTGGTGAGCGATCTCGACTTTGGCAACCGGGCAGCCTGCGATCGCTGGCTGCTATGCTTTCTCAAACGGATATCATGATCGCCCCCGATACAGGCCCCGCCCGAATTGCTGCTGCTGTCAATGTTCCAACAATTACGCTATTTGGCCCGTCTTGGCATCAACGCTATGGACAGCCCGTTCCTCACATCAACTTACAAGGCTATTCAAACTGTTCAGAACGACGTATTGAGAATTTCACTGTGCAGCAGTGTTGGTATGGCGGTGAGTGCCCGTTTGAGTGGGATACTTGCGTCAATGAAATCTCAGTGGAATCAGTAGTGTCAACTGTTCATAAAATTATTGACAAAATTGTGAAAGCAAAACGCAATTGAGATCAATCTGTCACTACACGTTTTTCAACACAACTCTATTTCTTGCCTTTGCCTTTTCCATTACCTTTGTTTTCCTTGTCCTGTCCTTTTCCACCTTTATCTTCCTTGTCCTGTCCTCTGTTTTTTCCATTACCTCTGCCCTCCTTAGGCGGCTTTTCTCGCACCACTTGTGGTTCTGCCTGAGGAACGGCTTGTGATGGAATCTCCGTTGGTTGGCTGGGTAAGGGCACAGGAACCGTTTGAATGGCAGACGGAGCCGGTGCAAGTGATGGAGAAGGAATGGCAGACGGCGTGCGAACGGGTGCAGATGATGGAGAGACAGGCGATGGAGGAACAGGAGAAGCTGGGACAGGAGAAGCTGGGACAGAAGAGGGAGGGACAGAAGAGGCTGGAGTAGGCGTAATCAGCTCCACAGGGGTTGGAGATGCAGCCGTTATTGGTTTGGGCAATGGTGAAGAAGAGACGGATGGATTAGGTGAAGGAGAAGCGACACGAGTGGATTCTATCGGGGTGGGCGGCTGTGATTCTTTAGGCTGTGGTTCTTTAAGTGATGCTGAGCCGATGGCGATCGCACCTAGAGTTGCACCCGTTACACCTGCGATCGCGCCTAGCCGTCGAGTGTTGCGTCTGCTCAACCAACCCTCAGAAGTCGAATTGCCTCCCATTCTCTCTGAAGCAGCAGGCGCAGTGATGGGTTGCGTTGTTGCCATTCCTGCGATCGGCGCCCAGAGGATGGTTTCATCTTGAGCACCAGGCAAGAGGTCTAGCCACTCGTTCACATCGGCAGGACGATCGTGCGCCTCTAACGCCATGCCTTGCATCACTGCTTGATCTACCGCTTCACTCAATTCTGGACGCAACTGCCTTGGAGACAGCATCGGCTGGTTCTCCCTTGAAAGTACCTCGGTTGCATTGGTAACGGAGGCTGTGATTTGCTGGTTGCGGGCTTCAATCTGGCAGCGCAAAATGGAAGCCATTGGAGTGTGTGCTGTCAGCAGCGCATAGAGGGTTGCTGACAGAGCGTAAATATCAGTAGCGGGTGTGCGCTTGGCTTGAGGCAGATATTGTTCAACGGGTGCATAGCCCGATGAAATCATGCTGGTATGAGTTTGGACAATATCGGCAGCAAACTCTCTGGCGATGCCGAAATCGATGAGTACAACCGTTTGAGTCCCTTGGCGCAAAATAATGTTTTGTGGCTTGATGTCGCGATGAAGCAATCCATGATGGTGAACTACCTGCAACGCTGATCCAATCTGGCGAATGTAATGAATTGCGATCGCTTCTGGTAAAGGATTGTTTGGTAACACCACCTGATCCAGCGTTTGCCCTGGTATGTAATCCATGACAATGTAGGCTTGCTCATGTTCGATGAAAAAGTCACTAATTCGGACGATGTTGGGATGGGTACACAACGCCAACCGCCGTGCTTCATCCTGAAACTTTTGCTGTGAGTCTGGAAACGTGGAGGTGTTTCGCAAAGCTTCGTTTAGAGTCTTGATGACAAAGGTTTGGTTCAGGTAGGAGTGGGTTGCTAGATAGGTGACACCAAAGCCTCCTCGCCCTAACTCTTCACCCAAGATATATTTTCCATCTTGAAGGGTTTTGCCAGTCCACGTGTCCATTGGTATCACAGAATGAATGCTTGCTCTTGCCTTGGTAGATGCTTTTTCTGTAGATGCTTTTTCTGGTGAAACTAAATTTAAATTGCGCAACCTTGATTCTAAGAGTTTAACGAATTAGGCTCACCAGACGCGATCGTTGCTAAGTTTCATACCCGTAATTCCATTGCACAAATCATCCGTAACCCGTTGGTGTTGCAAAAACCATTATCCCAATTTTGGGTGGCAACCCCGTCACGACAGCATTATCCGCGACACAAAATTCTTAGACCGTCTCTGTATTCACATCCAAAACAATTCAGCAAAATGGCAAACCGCGGCGTCTTCTAGAAAATTCTGATGCTTTACCATAAACATAAGCTTATCGGTCAGACATCATGGCAAAGCACAAAAAAGGCAAACCAGAATGGATCAAAGAAACCCTTGACCTCAAAGACGATCATCGCTGGCAATCAAAGCCCGGTTATAAAATCTTTGTTGCCGATCGCGGAGCCGTTCGCTTTGATGTGCCTCAAAATTGGTTCTTTGAACCCGACACGAAATCCTTTCGATTCTTAGACGTTGAGCCGCCTGACGATAACTGTCGCCTGGAAGTCTCGTTCAATCGGTTGCCGCAAGCCGATTGGAGTATGTTTCCCCTCAAGCACATGCTGAAGCAAGTTCTGGCTGACGAACAGCGGGATGTGATTTCGACAGGCGAAATCTTCACTGAAAAACGGCAAACGGCTCGACTGGTCTGGGCTGAGATCAAGTTTCTGGACGACCAAGAGCAGCGAGAGGCCTATTCTCGAATCTGCATCGGATTAGGCTCAAACGTTCAGTGCTTAATCACGTTTGACTATTGGGTAGACGACGCTGAAAAACTGACTCCCGTTTGGGATGAAGTGCTGCGATCGCTGGTTCTTGGTCTTTACATTCGCGATCCCATGACCGGATTTGCTTTTCCCGATTAATCCTACCGTCTCAACTTATGGTGTCTATATGCTCATTACTGATCGAGTCGCGCCGCCCATCGGCGAAAAACGGGTTACGGTTCGGAATTTAGACTGGCAAGCCTATCAGCAACTGCGATCGCTGTTAGAGCATCGCACCCACGCTCGCCTGACCTACGATCGCGGAACTCTAGAAATTACGATGCCTCTTGAAGAACACGAATTTGCTTCAGAAATGATTGCCTTGTTTGTCCGAGTCCTCGTGACGGAGATGGGCTTAAAACTCAAGTCAATGGGATCGACAACGCTAGACAGGGAAGATCTTAAGAGGGGAGCAGAACCTGACAAAGGGTTCTACATTCAAAATCAGCAAGTTGTTGCAGGTAGAACGGTTGATTTAGCGACTGATCCAGCCCCAGATTTAATTGTTGAAGTCGATATTACCAACACAGACATCGATAAGAATGAACTTTATGCCAACCTGGGAATTCCTGAATTCTGGCGATTTAATGGTCGCGAATGGCAAATTTATCAGCTTCAAGGAAAAAAATATGTGGAGCGCGATCGCACACCAACGTTTCCAATTGTCGAGAAAACAGACCTCTATCACTTCCTAGAAGCCTGTCAGCAAGACGAAATTGCAGCAGAATCTAATTTCCGAGCTTGGGTTAGACAGAAACTCGCTCAGTCGTAAACCCATCCCTGAAGCAAGTTAATTTTTGGGTTTACTAACAACGATTCGCCACGTTACAAAAAGAGTGAACGCTACAAAACTCCAAACTACAACGGCATCTTGCCAATTTTCTAAAAAGCCAACGCGATCGTCAATCATATTGCATCTCAATTTCGGTAAGGCTGCTTCGGAGAGCGAAGCAGCCTTCTGTTCTCTAGTGCTTTGTCCAGCAAGGGACGTCTGCGGCAAACCGACAGACCACTAGCTTAGATATTCTTGCAGCGATCGCACAGTCAGAGGTTGGGATTGCAACGACTGAATCGCTGCCGCCGTTGCTTTGGCTCCCGCGATCGTAGTGATCATCGGAATTTTGTACATTAACGCCGTTCGACGAATCAAGCGATCGTCTTCGTGCGCTTCTTGACCAGAAGGCGTGTTGATGATCAGCTGAATTTGTTCGTTTTTAATCGAATCCAACACGTGGGGTCTGCCCTCGTGTAGTTTCAGAACGAGCTTCACATCTAAACCGTGTTCCATTAGAGTTTTGCGAGTGCCTTCAGTCGCAATCACACTAAAGCCAAGCTCGATTAAGTCTTTGATCACAGGCACAACCGCCGTTTTCTCGCGATCGTTCATTGACACAAAGACCGTACCTTTGAGCGGCAACCGTTGACTGGCGGCAAGTTCAGCTTTTGAATAGGATCTGCCAAAATCAACATCAATGCCCATTACTTCACCCGTCGATCGCATTTCGGGCCCCAAAATCGTGTCGGTTCCCGGAAATTTGTCAAAGGGCAGCACCGCTTCTTTCACAGAAACATGATGCGGAACCACCTCTTGAGTGAAGTTTAATTGCTCCAAGGTTTTGCCAGACATAATTCGAGCCGCCATTTTTGCGAGGGGAACGCCGATCGCTTTCGAGACAAACGGAACCGTTCGAGAGGCGCGAGGATTGGCTTCGATGATGTACACCTGATCGCCTTGTACAGCAAATTGAATATTCATCAAACCAACGACTTTAAGCGCTTTTGCCAGTTGAGTGGTCCAGGTACGAATGCGATCGAGAGCTTCGGGCTTTAAGGTCATGGTAGGAATCGAGCAAGCAGAATCGCCGGAGTGAATGCCTGCTTGTTCGATGTGTTCCATGATACCGCCGATCACCACGTTTCCGGCTGCATCTGCGATCGCATCGACATCTACTTCGATCGCATTTTCTAAAAATCGATCGACCAAAATTGGATGATCGGGTTCAACGAGAACGGCATACCGCATATAGCGTTCGAGGTCAGCGTCTGAGTAGACGATCTCCATCGCTCGTCCGCCTAAAACGTAGCTCGGACGAACCACGACCGGATAGCCAATGTCTCTCGCGACTTTTTTGGCTTCCGAATAGCTCCGCGCCATGCCGTTCGGCGGTTGTCTGATGTCGAGTTCTCGCAAAATTCGCTCAAAGCGTTCGCGATCTTCTGCGGTGTCGATTGAGTCGGGAGAGGTTCCCCAAATCTGCGTTTCGGTGTCTGTTTCCGTTAAGTACTTATCCAACGGAACAGCTAGTTTGAGCGGCGTTTGTCCGCCAAATTGAATAATAATGCCTTTCGGATTCTCGGCTTCGATGATGTTGAGGACATCTTCTCTTGTGAGTGGCTCAAAATATAAGCGATCGCTCGTGTCATAATCCGTCGAAACCGTCTCTGGATTAGAATTCACCATGATCGTTTCGTAACCGTCTTCGCGCAAGGCAAACGCGGCATGACAGCAGCAGTAATCAAATTCGATGCCTTGACCAATGCGGTTTGGTCCGCCGCCCAAAATCATCACTTTTGGCTTGTCGGAGGGCAGCACCTCGCTTTCTTCTTCGTAAGCCGAATAGTAGTAAGGCGTGAAGGCTTCAAATTCTGCCGCACAGGTATCAACCGTTTTGTAGACAGGAATCACGCCGAGGGATTTGCGGTACGAGCGGACGGCATCTTCAGTTGTTTTGGTCGCGTAGGCAAGTTGGCGATCGCTAAATCCTTTTCGCTTGATCGCATACATCTCCTCTTTGCTGATCTTCTCTAGCGCGGTCTGCTTCAAGAATTTCTCCGTTTGCAGTAAGTCGGCGAGTTTGTCGAGAAACCATAGATCAATGTTGGTCAGTTCAAAGATCTCCTCGACGCTCATGCCCATTTTCATGGCGTGATAGACGGTAAAGATGCGATCGGGATTGGGAGTTCTCAGTCCTGCCCGAATTTGCTCTAGACTCGGCAATTTTTCATCGCGATCGCATCCCCATCCAGCGCGTCCCGTTTCAAGCGATCGCAAGGCTTTCTGAAACGATTCTTGAAAGGTGCGTCCGATCGCCATCGCTTCCCCAACCGATTTCATCTGTGTTGTCAGATAAGGCTTTGATCCCGGAAACTTCTCGAATGCAAAGCGAGGAATTTTGGTGACGACATAATCGATCGTCGGCTCAAAACTGGCAGGCGTTTTCTTAGTGATGTCGTTTGGAATTTCATCTAGTGAATAGCCAACCGCGAGTTTTGCCGCCATCTTTGCGATCGGAAATCCGGTTGCCTTCGAAGCTAACGCCGAACTCCTCGACACACGAGGATTCATTTCGATCACAATCACATCTCCCGTGACGGGATTGACGGCAAACTGAATATTCGATCCGCCTGTCTCGACGCCGATCTCGCGAATGATCTTAATCGACGCATCTCGCAGGCGTTGATATTCTTTATCGGTCAAGGTTTGGGCCGGGGCAACGGTGATTGAATCTCCCGTGTGAATGCCCATTGGATCAAGGTTCTCAATCGAGCAGATGATCACGACGTTATCTGCCAAGTCGCGCATCACTTCGAGTTCATATTCCTTCCAACCCAGCAGAGATTGCTCAATCAGAATTTGAGAAACGGGACTCGCATCTAAACCCGATTGGCAGATCTCTTCAAATTCCTGCTGATTGTAAGCAATTCCGCCGCCACTGCCGCCCATCGTAAAGGCAGGACGAATAATCAATGGATACGACCCAATTTCTTGCCCAATTTCTTTGGCTTCCGCCATTGTTTCAGCTAGACCCGATGGGCAGACTCCAACCCCAATTCGCTCCATCGCTTCTTTAAATAGTTTGCGATCTTCCGCCATCTCGATCGCGGGTAGCTTTGCGCCAATGAGTTCGACGTTGTATTTATCTAGCGTGCCATTTTTGGCCAGGGCAACAGCCAAGTTGAGCGCTGTTTGTCCGCCCATCGTCGGCAGAATGGCATCAGGTCGCTCTTTTGAAATAATTATTTCAAGAATCTCAGGCGTAAGCGGCTCGATATAGGTGCGATCGGCGGTTTCGGGGTCGGTCATGATGGTCGCTGGATTAGAGTTCACCAGCACTACCTCATAACCTTCATCCCGCAGCGCTTTACAGGCTTGGGTTCCAGAATAGTCGAATTCGCAGGCTTGACCAATCACAATCGGTCCAGAGCCAATCAACAAAATCTTGTGGAGGTCGTTGCGACGAGGCATGATAGGTCTACCATCTCATGGGTGAAATCCAGTTCATTGTAGAAGGTTTCCTATTCAGATTTGTTACCGCTTTATCTATTTTGTGAGATTGATCAGGAAGAAGGGATGAGGGATGAGAAATGAGAAATGTTAGAACCATTGCTTTGATTCTTCGTGGATTGATGCGATCGCGCTTTGTTCTCTGTTTGCACCGTACCCGATCTCATCCCTCATCCCTGTAATGGCAGTGTCACCGTCACTGTTGTTCCTTGCCCTAATTCACTCTCAACTTGAATCTCTCCCCCATGCAATTTGACGCACTGATGCACGATCGCGAGTCCCAATCCTGTACCCGGAATAGTGTCAACATTTTTGGCGCGGTGAAATGACTCAAACAAGCGCGGCATGTCTTCGGGAGGAATCCCAATGCCGTGATCCTGCACGCGAAACAACACCCATGCTGAGTTATCTTCAGTCAAGATAAAATCGACGGCTAATCGAACCTCATTTCCATCTGGAGAGTATTTAATCGCATTATTAAGCAGATTCATAAGAATCAAACCTAGTAGCTCTGGATCGAGTTCAACTTGGGTGCGACTCGCTTGATCAGCGTCTGTAGAATAGCGGTCATAGTCCAACACGAGCGATCGCTGCCGTTGATAAGCGGCTCCAACCGGCTTTGAAGAATCGACTTGAAAATCAGATAAGAGACTATGACAAAACTTTTCTAAATCAAACGAGGTCGTGTGCAACTCTAACGTGCCAGCGCTGGCTTTACCCAAGGTCAGCAGATCCGTGAGAATCGTCGTCATTGATCGCACCGCCTCTCGAATCTTTGAGAAGTAGCGCGATCGCCGTTCTTCTGTGCAGTCTGTTCCCAACCGCTCTAGCAATTCGGCAGAAGTCAGTACAATCGAAAGCGGTGTCCGAAACTCATGCGATGCGGTTGTGATAAAGCGTGACTTCAAATCATTCAATTCCCGCTCTTTCTTCAGGGCTTGCAGGGCGTCAGTTTCTGCCCGTTGTCGTTCTATGATCTCAGTTTGCAAGCGTTGGTTGGTCAATTCCAATTCTTGTGTCCGCTCTTGAACGCGGCGTTCGAGAACAGTGTTAAGCGCCTGAAGCGAGGTTTGAGCGTGATGATGATCGAGGGCAATGCTGATCGCCGTGTAGAGTTCTGTCGGTTCAAACGGCTTCAGCAGATAGCCATAAGGAGAGGTCTGTTTCAACTGTTGCAGCGTCGCGTCATCGGCATAGCCTGTCAAGTAAATCACTGGAATATTCCAGCGTTCTTGAATGGTCTCAGCAACTTGAATGCCCGTCTGACTTCCTTTAAGCCGAATATCCATCAGTACTAGATCAGGTAGAGTCTCAGAGATCAGGGCGATCGCAGATTTACCCGAGTCTGCTACTCCTGCCACGCAGAACTGAGCCGATTCTAAGCGCAACCGAATGCTAAGAGCAACAACGCTCTCATCTTCAACAATGACAATTCTCTCTCCTACCATCGCGGAGTTTCCTGCTGAGTTGCGGTGCATTAAAATCGGTATTCCTAGAAACCAAGACTAGCCTTTAAAGAAGCGACAGATCGATCTCGGTTAGACATCAACTTCTGCAAAGTCATGAGTCAATGCTTGTATTAGGCAAAGCAGAGATAACAGGTCGTTGCGATTGGCTCTGCAAGATCTAAAAGATCGCAAGGCGGAAGTCCTCTGAGCCGCTAAACGAGATGACGAATGTGTTGCACTCTGAATGTTTCTAAATGTCTTTGATATTTCTAGTTCGACCGCGTTTAAGGGTTTAACCGTGTTTATATTTAGAAAGTCACGCTCGATCATGCCTGATTGGGGGGGTTAAAGTTATCTTCCCTCGGAGTAGTGAATGTGATACAGATCCTATCACTCTGGATACATGAATTACGATGTTTAAGGGTATCCACGGCGACTTAGTGGTGACGCTTGAATGTCTAAAGATGTTGAAAATAGGCTTAAGCTAGAATCTTTCCTTAAGTACAGTGGATGTTTGGGTTGTCCTAGTTTTGTTAGCCCCAATACGTAGAGATCAGATTGGGGTGTAAGAAGAGAGAGAAGTTCGCGATCTCGCCCGTTCAATTTGCCCCAATTTCCCCACGCCAACACGACTTTTTCAACACGTTGATTTAACGTCGATAAATATAGATCGTTTTCTGCGCCAATCGGATCGTTGATGTGTTTGAGCATACTCGGCGTTTTCGCTCGGTACGCAAATGAATTCACGACTTCTAACTGCCCAAATCCCCAAGCTTTGGCAAAGCCAATGCAGCGACGAATGGTTGGATCGTTGATTGTTGCATCAGCACGATTCGGATTTAACATTACAAATCCAATAGACGGCGCATCGCTCCACTGGCGCCATAAGCGATAGCGATAGGCTTGAGTCGCATCAAAAATAGCACCTCCAATCATTTATCCGATCGGTGTTTTCCCAGGTTGAACAGCGTGGATGTATTCGCTTCCAGAGTCTGGAAAGCCGCGTCGATACACAGCTTCTTCTGGCTTGCCCCAACCGAGTTGCAAAATGATTTCTAAGTTTTCGGCTTTTCCTTGTGGCGTCAGGCTTGCCCATTCAGAGCGCTTGAGGATTCGATCGAAGTCAGATTTGGAGATGGGGCGATAAATTTTGCCGCTGTTGAGACCTAGATGTAAGTCCATTGTTGCGGTGATGTCGTTCCAGAAATGGATAACGGTGGCTTTGTGCGATCGCAGCACCTTCAAATCGTCTGGTAAGCTCACGAGTTGATCATCAACTTTGGGATAGCGCAATGATTGACTGTTGACTCGGATCTCCTCCCAGACCAAACCAGAAATCTGATGTTCTTTCTGATAGCGATGAATGGTTTGCCGAAAATCGTTGTAGGCGGTGAATCGCTGAATTCCATCGGCATTGACAAAGCGATCGATCAGCGGATTCACGCCGGATGGAATCGCCGCTAGATTCAACCGTTGTCCACTGATACAGGCTTGCCGCTCTTGCGCCAGAATCCTGAGCAGATCTTGAGTGCTGTAGGTTCGCGACATCATCAAGGGGGAGGCAGGGGAACAAGAAACACGGATGCTCTTATTCGCATCTTAGCGGTAGATCGAAAAGGAGACTGTATTTCTCACGCTCTTTTTAATGATTTTTTTGGTGTATTCCCGATGGGCGAGGGTTTACTGAACCTTTAGTTTTGCTCTATTGAGTGGTGAATCTTGAGTCAAGCAACAGTTTCATGGCGATCGCACAGTCGTCGAAGCACTCAACAATAAACTTGATGTTGGGAAAGCTGAAGCGATCGCTCTAGCAAAGGATTTAGCTAGTCCTTCTTGTAAGTGAGAGTAATAGCCAAATGAAAAGGAGCGTCTCAACACCAGTAGAAATAAACCTTTCTAAAAACAAAAAATTAGAAACCCGCTCGCCAGAAGTTGCACCAAGCCATAGCATCGCTCCATTGCTTTGAATGCTATTCACTGCTCTCTGCGTTAAATCTGTATAGAAAAGCTGATGGATCAGAAGATAAGTTAAGTACGCGATTGCAGCCAGTCTTCTAGTTTGGTAAAAGACCCAAATTAAGGTAGCAATTTTGGCAAGACCTAGAACAATTGAAAGCAGCGTACCGACTACAGGCACCATCAAAGAGACCTCATTTTAATCTTCATGCGAGCTCACAATTACAACTGAATATCTTGCAAGCTAACGTCTCGGTTGAGCGGCTGCTGACCAACTTTGCCACAACACTGATCACCTCTGGTAGTTCGCTTCAACCAAGGTGTTAGGTTCGCGCCTGCCACGCTTTCGGATTTCTACGCCCATGAAATACTGCGGTTACTATCACTCGACTAGATACGATACGGTAGTGAATGATATAGGGAAAGCGTTGTATCACGGCTCGCCGAACATCACGATAGACAGCAGGGTAAGACTCTGGCATCTGACAGATTCGATCTAAAGCCTCGTCAACCTGCTCTAAGAAATCGTCGCCTAGCCTTAATTCCTGACTTTCATACCAGCTATACGCTTCATCAAGTTCTTTACGAACTTCTGGGCGGAATACCAGTACATAATTCATCTTTGTGCTTTAACCGAGGCTTTAACTTCTTCCCAAGTCAGCACGTTGTCAGGGTTAGCTTCATAATCATCAATTCGACGATCTAGTTCCTGCTTCTGAGAGTTTGTAAGGTCGAGATAGTCTTGTTCTGCTGCAATACTGTCTAAGATAGCTTGTACGAGGCGAATGCGATCTTGAATACTTAATGCAATGATCTGATTTAAGGTGGTTGTGATGTCCATGCAGCAACCTAAAGCGCCAGAGGCGTGAGTTAGTACATCTTAAATCTAGTACATCTTAAAGGGCACCTCGAAAAATCCTGAAAAGGCTGTCTCAAGCTGAGAACGTGAAGCTAAAATATCGAAGCCATATCAGGCGCAAAACAATGGCTGTCTCTGGGTGAGACCTTAATGCGACTCCGACTTTGGCAAAATCAATTTATCGAGGTGCCTAGTAATAGTAAATACGAACAGCTATGAAAGAAGTAAATTGGTTAATTGAAAGACATATCTTTGATGGTGATGAGCAACTTTTAGCAGAACTAAGAAGGCAGAACTATTTCTACAAAGAAGTTAGATATCTTGACTTTCGACCTAGAGAAGCAGACAGATACTTTCCAGATCATGAATGTGTGTTGTTTAGAGGAACTCTAAATCTTGGTCGAGACATTTTACGAACTTCTTGGATTCCTGGAGCCTATATGGATGAAAAGAATCTTCGTTGTACGACCTACTATACTTATTTTGGTCAGTATTTGCTCAACAATAGGTATTTCATTCTCCCATTGGGTGAGTTGATTAGAAGGAGAAAAGAAATCCTTGAGTACTTTCAGTCTGACAGCGAGCTTTTTATAAGACCTAATAGCAATATGAAGTCTTTCCGTGCTGGAGTATTTAATCTTCAGACTCTGAACACAATGCAGAGTTTGGGAAGTGAGCTGAGAACAGATGAAACAACTTTAGTACTCGTTAGTGGAAAGCAATTAATCACTAAAGAGTGGAGATTTTTTGTTTACAGAGATGAAATCATCACTGGTTCACTTTACCTGATTGGAGAAGAAAGAATTGATGAGAGAATCAAAGGTGGCTATCTAGGTTGTGTTGACATTTCAGCGAAGTTCAATCAGCAAGGCAGTGAAATAAA
>NZ_JCACKG010000310.1:0-2228 GCF_059505265.1 Myxacorys chilensis
CCGGCCGCCGCCACCGAGCGGATCGTGGCGATGAGCCTGCGCGGGGGCGCTGCCTCGGGCGAAACCGCCGCACGGACGGGCGAGGCGGCGCGGCCGACAGCCGCTGGGGCCGTTCGAGGCGCCGCCGCGCGCGCGCCCGGCACAATGGAGCGGGCCTGCCCACGGACCGGCAACGCTGCCTCGACCTTCGGGCTCCCCCACACCCGCCAAGAAAGGGAGGCGCCGGTGGCAGGCGCGGGCATCCGCATCACCGCACCCGGCGCGCCGTGAACCACGAGCGACCGCATGCTCGTCCAGCCGAGCGCCGGCTGGGCGGCCGGCCAAGCGTGGTCGCGAGGACGGTCCTGCACCCTGGGCAAGGTGAAACCGCGGCGCGGCGCACCGGCGTCGGCAGATGGCATCGCGAGAGCCGCACCCGGCGTGCCGCGCCGATCACCCGCCGGGCCGCCGGTCGACGCACTGCGCGGGCGCCAGAGGATCTGCGTCTGCACCCCGCGCGCCACACCGCGAGGCTCCGATCCATCCGGCGCTGCCTCCCGTTCGACGACGGTCCCCGCATGGAGTTGCTTGTGGCGGACCGGGCCAGCGGCAATGGCGATGCGCCACAGCGGCCGGATCGCGAAGTTCAGGACCGGGAACTTGCGCGCCGGCGTGGCCGGGCGCCAGTGCAGCGGCACCGCACGCCGACGCCGCGACGCCGGCAACCCGCGGCCGCTGCCGATGACCGGCGTCAACCGCCCTGCCGCGGCGATGTTCCGCGCGATCCTCACAGCCCGAGCCCCCCGAGGCCGGGGCGCAACAGGAAACCGTGATGCGCGAACTCCACCGATTCGGTGGTGACCTGACCGGAAGCGGCGTCGAGGTCGGAGGCGGTCCACTTAACCGGGTAGGCGCTGAGGACGTTCCAGCTCCAGACGTCGTTCATGCCCTCGTCGCGCAGCGTGACGGTCACCACCGCGCGCTTGACCAGGCCCTCGACCACCGCCTGGTGCCAGGCGTAAAGGAACGGATCTGCGATGCCGCGCTCGAGCACGAGATTGCCGTAGGTCGTCAGCGACGAAAGCTTGTGCTCGTGGTCGTTGACCCCACCCTCGCGGAAGGTCTCGACCCGGGTCTCGCGGGATAGGCCGCGCACGCGCGAGAAGCCGCCCTTGATCACCTGGTCGACCTCGACCAGGAAACGGAAGCCGGAATAGGGATCGCGTCGCGCCATATCACAGCCCCGCAAACGGATCGCCTGCGGCGCCCGAATGCATCCGGTTGATGCGCGAAATCTCGCGGCACCAGCGGCGGCGCTCGCGATGCGGCATGGTCATCAGCGTCTCGCTGCCCCAGTGGAAGTGCGAGGCGATGAACGCCATTTCCCCGTAGAGATCGGCCATGGGGTAGGCCATCAGGCTTCCCCCGGCAGTGACATCCCACCGACCGCGCGACCATTCGCCAAGCCGGCTCCGGCCGTCGCCGGCAGTTCGTCCTCCTCCTCGGCGCCGTTGATCTCCTCGTAGAGCCGGCGCAGGTGCTCGAGGTCGCAGGCGAACAACGACTCCACCAGCTGCGTGTCGATGTGCGGCAGGGCGCCGAGGCGAGTAATGACCCGCGCGAGGATGATCACCGTGAGATAGGCCGGGTTCGACTGCACACGCGGGTCGCGCAGCGGCAGGATCTCGTCGGCCGCCGTCGCGAGCCGCATGACGCCGCGCTTGTGCAGCACCCCGGCCTCGTCGACGTAGCCCTTCGGCAGCGAGAATTCGAACTCGGTGCGGAACGTGGGGGAAAGCGTCCGGTCCATTGCGCGTCCTCCTAAGCGGTGCGCTCGATGCCTTCGTTGACCAGCTCGAGCAGCTCGATGAAAACTTCATTGCCCTTGCCATTGAGATCGCTCGGGTCGTACTTGGTCGGCCAGGCCTCCGAGACGAGGAAGCTTGCCTTGTCGGCCCCGGACTCGTCGATGACGATGATCTTCACCTTCTTGCGGGCATTCTTGATGCCGCCGGCCACCACCTGTTTGTGCCAGGAATAGAGCTCCTGCGAGTCGGTGACCCCCCACTTGAGGGTAATGTTGCCGTACTTGGTGAGGCCGGGCAGCTTGCGGACATGCGTCGGCTCCGTGCCCTCGCGATAGTCGATCGCCTCAGTGGTGGTCTCGCCAATGGCAACCTCGCTGAAGAATGCCTGGGTGATCTGGTCGATCTCAACCCGGAAGCGCATGTTCCGGAGCGGGTCGTTGC
>NZ_JCACKG010000311.1:0-2225 GCF_059505265.1 Myxacorys chilensis
AGGGGCCTCGCGAGTTCAAACGCGTCTCGTCGGGCTATGTCTACGACCTGACCCGGTCACCGGTGCCGGAGTTGTCGGTCGAGGATCTCAAGGCCGCCACGCGGGACATGCTGGAAGAGGCCGCCCTCCTGCGGCGTGGCTCCATTCCCAACGCGGCCTTCGTAGAGTTCAATATGCCGCCCTTCGTGGCGCTTTGCTTCTCTGAGATCTCCCCGAGCCTCGTGATCATGGAAGCGTTGGACGACAAGGCGCGATCACTCCCGGTCCTGTTCGATCCCTCGACCTTGCGGGTATTCTGCCCAAATACGGGAATGGGACCCGACGAGAAGATGGCTGGCTTCGAGCATGTCGTGGCGCTCGTGGCCCTGGTGGGTGCGTCGGCGCTTCGGGACTTCTGGGTCATCGAGGATCGCGACGCCGTTCTCGGATCTCCGCGCCTTGCGCGCGTGCCGGGACTGAAGGGCTCGAAAAAGCGCGTGATCTACCTTCCGCGGATCCACTACCGGCCGGGGGAGGGGCGCCTCGCAAGCCGCCGGGATGTCATGTCGGTCGGCGAACGGCGCGCGCATTGGCGTTCGTCGCATTACCGAAAGCTCCCTGAAGGGTACCGCCCCTCGCGCAAGCAGCTGATGATGGCGTCCGTGAACGGCATCGTGCCGCCGCAGGGCCACACCTGGGTCAAGGGCTCGACCGTGGCCGGAGCCGATGCCGACATCGTCTACCGTAGCCGGTCGGCCCTGCGCTCCCTCTTCGACGCCACCCCGTTTGAGGCGCAGTCGCATCGCGGGCTCTCATGGTTCGCTTTTGAGCGCGCCTGCGCGCGATGGCTCAAGGTTCAGGGGTTCGAGGAGTTGGCCCGTCACGGTCGGGATCGAGGGGTCGATATCTATTGCGTGAAGGGCGAAGGCGATGCGGCTGTGTTCTGGGTCGTACAGTGCAAGCACGTACGCGATAAAGTCGGGCCGGAGGTGGTGAGGGAGCTCCATGGGGCCCGTGCACTGCGACAGGCAGACCGCGCGTTGCTGGTGACAAGCTCCGCCTTCACCGCCGGCGCTATCGAAACGGCGCGCGACCTCGACATTCTTCTCATGGACGGAGGGCTGATGGGCTTGCGGGCTCCGGTGGATGACGGCGAGGGGTGACGTTGAGCCTGAGAGATGATCAAGCAGTTGACCATGAAGGCAGGGATCGTTCGAGAAAGTTCGACGACCATCTGGCATCCGATCCCGATCGTCGATCAGATACGCGTCCTTCCTCAGGGAGCCGTTGGGAAACAGCTGCGTCGTTCAAAGGACTTTGGGGTCTGCTGTCTGTGACGCTGTCGCTTTCTTTGGTGGATAAGCGGGTTGGGCGACTATGCCGACCTGACTATGCCGACCCTGGCTTCTGGAAGGGCCGACTATGCCGACCTTGAGGCGCCCGAAGCCCTTGTTTTGTTGGACCTGCTCTGGCCCGCCCTGCCCCGGAAACGGTCTCGAAGACCGCTGCGGTCGGGAGGGCCGGTCGAGGCTGTGGGACGCATGTACACCTGTTTCGGAGATAGTGCCGTCGCGCGCCGCCCGGAAGCGCGGAATCCACCTTGCAGAAGAGAATTCTGTGGTCACGTGATGTGCCCGGCCCGGAGCCTGGACCCTGTCCTGCCCTCCGCAGGCCTGCCGGTCACCCCATCATTCGGGCCAGGAGCAGGAGCCCGTAGTGCTCCGCGAAGCCCCACGGGATCCAGCGCTCGACCTGGGCGAGTCCCCGCCGCCCCTCGGCCTTGTAGAACTCGCGTTCGCGGGCGAAGGGCTGGTGCGGAAGGCTCCTCTCCATCTCGTGGAGCACCTTGAACTTGGCCCCGTTGACCTGGCGGTAGGAGGCCAGAAGCGCCGCCCAGGCGAGAGCGACCAGGATGCCGGCCAGGGGAATGGCCCAAAGCCAGACCTCGCGCTCGGGGCCGGCCACCGTCCCTGCCCCGCTCCCCAGCGCCGCGTCCTTGCCCAGCCAGCCGTAGAGCGCCACCACGGCGGAGTTGACGCTCAGCATCCAGGTGTTCGCTCCTGCCCGCCGGACGCTGACCTTCTCGGCCGTGTCAAGGTAGAGCCGGAAGAGGGCAGGACGGGCCTCGGCCTCCTCAGCCGCACATTGTCCTCCACTCATCTCGGATCCGCCTCTCCACTCCTCCGACCCAACTCGACCCAGTCGCCCACATCAAAGACGTGGACACGGCCCAGCCGGTCGCCCAG
>NZ_JCACKG010000312.1:0-32216 GCF_059505265.1 Myxacorys chilensis
CTTGCGGTTGTTTTCTTCTGTTCTCTCAACTTAACCCGCAACTTGGATTAGTAGAAGGCGGACTAGTTAAAGCCAATCCGCCTTCTATTATGTAAGATTCTCTATGTAAAACTTACGGTGTAAAAAGAGTCCGAGCAATCAGACTGTTAGTAATCAAATTCAATCTAAAAAATGCTCCCGATGCTAAACAATTAATAAGGGCACAGCAATGCCATGCCCTTACTAAGATCTGCCGCATAGACAAGAATCTGAACCAATTAGATTGTTATTTGAACCAACTACTCTCTAACAAAACAGAATTGATGAAGGTGAACTAAAGCCAAATATCTAAGCGGTAACGGGGACTTCCAGTTTCGTAGGACGGTAGCGGTTGTACGCTATCTTACGCAGAGAGGTTGAACACTCAAACTCTTGCTTAATCCAGTCAAAGCCTTTGTGAACACAGGAAGGACATACTTCTCCGCTAGCTGTCCCCTGATCATCACACAAAATGATTTTGGCTTGACCTAGCTCAAACAATTGGCTACAGACACAGCAGGACTGGGAGCCTTGCTTCAAGCTATTACACTCAATTTGAAGTTGCATAATCTAAAAAGGTTTGTTTAGTTTGTTATCTAATGCTGACAAGGACAACAGTAGCCGTAATTGCAGTCCTACCGCTTCTACCTTCGGCACAACATGTCTTAGCTCTTGAGAATTAGAGGATATGACTATAAAGCACTAGCCGCGCCGAAACTAAACCTATCCATAGATAGAATTTCAGTTACCTAAAATCTGCCACCGATCGGTTGTATCCGTTGAGCCACTGCTTTATCTTTGCAAGGAATATTTACTATAAACCGGATAAAACACGATGCAGTTAAACAAAATGCTCCTCTGGGTCACCTTGTCTTTCGTGGTTGTAGGCGAGATCGCATTGCTACTCCAGCCTGTGATCGACGTTCATTAACAATTTTCATCGACGTTAGTTTAAGCGCAGCGACTTAAGCGGATCCAGCCAAGGTCACCACGCGAGGAAGCTGCACACAAAACGTTGTTCCTTGACCCAACATGCTCTCAACTGAGATTGTTCCTTGCATCAGTTCCACGAGGGCATGAGTAATCGAGAGTCCTAACCCCGTTCCTGCGTGCTGACGGCTCAGCGACTGACTCAACTGGCAAAACGCTTGAAAGACAGCCTTTTTATCAGACTCAGCGATGCCAATTCCGGTATCTTGAACCGCGATCGCAATGCGGTCTTCTGGAAGTTCTCGCACCGAGAGCGTCACTGCGCCGCGATCGGTGAATTTAATGGCGTTAGAAAGTAAATTAGCAATCACCTGTTTCAATCGAATTGGATCATTTTCAACCAGAAGACTGGTTTGAGGCAATTCGACCTGCAACGCTAAATTTTTGCGCCTTGCCAACGGGCGCATCTCTTCTACCGTCGTTGTAATCAAGTCTGTCAAGTCGAGTGGTTCTACCTTCAGTTGCAGGCGCTTAGACTGAAGCTGAGCATGGTCAAGAATGTCTTCAACCAGCGCGAGAAGATGATGACTGCTGCCAACAATGCGCTCTGTCATGTCGATCAATTGCGGATCGTGCTGCGCTTGAAACCGTCGCAGCAGCAGTTGAGAAAAGCCACTCACGATGTGAATTGGAGTTCTTAATTCGTGAGACATCACCGCTAGAAACTGCGCCTTGAGCCGATCGACTTCTGCAACCTGTTGGTTAGAAGCTTTTAGGCTTTGAGCCTGAGTTGCGGCTTGCTTGTAAGGCGTAATGTCAAGCAGTTGCCAGTGCAGTTTGACCGGAATGCTGTCTTCGCTCCGCACAACGGATACAGTGAGTGCTGTAGAAAATTCTGAACCATCCTCACGCTGGAGCCTCACTTCCCACTCCGCCTCAGAACAGCCTTGCTTCAGTTGCGCCAGATTTGACGCAAATACAGATTGGTCAGCACTCGCAATGAAATGGCTGAACGGTTTTCTGAGCAGTGCCTCCGATTCAGCCTTCAGTAACCGAGTCGCTGCACGATTGGCGTCGAGAATTTTGCCCTCAGCATTAGTGATGACGTAGCTAGCGGGTGCACACTCAAATAGCTCACGATAGTAGGCATATTGCGATTCTTGAGTCTTGTGAGCAGCATTCAACTCTTGATTTTGATGCTGCAATTCGGTTTGCGCGGTGTGTGACTGCACCAACGTTGACCAAAATTTTTCTAACAACTGATTCAAGCCATCTTCGCCCGACGACGATTGCCCTGACGAAGTGTGAAAGTTGTCGTAGAGTTCTTGGCTTTGTTTCTGAAGCGCTTCTAGGGTTTTAGGGAGACGACGAGAACGATCGGGATTCATAACGCTGCACAAAAAAGCTTTATAAATAAGGTCAAGTTGAAATTTCTCAGCGAGTAAGGGTGGCTCCTCTGAATGTGCGCATTTCATTAGTCTCGTTGGTCAAAGCAAGTTTCGCTTGGCTCAAGAAGACAATAACTTAAGAGACCAAATTTGAAGGACTATAAAAATGGTTTGAAGAAATTGCCTTAGAAGCTGATCTGAGTAATGGGTGTAGAAATGGGAACGCTCTGTCAGTTTGACTGCCCGAAAAGCGCTGCCTGATCATTAAAGTAGTTTTTATGATGTTGAGGGAATGCAATGTGATAAAGCATGGCTTTACCAATCGCATTTCCTAACACCTCCTATTTTGCTTTGTTCTAAAATTCTTGAATCTAGACTAGGGCTGAGATGGAGCATTATTTGAGCTAAGCCGCGATCGTTTGCGTCTATCTATAGTTATATGTAAAGCTTTGTAACGTTTTTCGGAAACCTCGATCGCACCGTTGATTCCACTAGGACTGAAACATTGGGGAGTCAGCATCATGAGAGCCGTGACGAACGCAATTGCTGTAGGATTAACCGCCACTATTTTGAGTGCAATGCCTATTCAAGCGGTTCGAGCCTTACCCGTTCAGGTGGCTGCTCAAACGTCTAATTGGGTGAGTCAAGGTTCAGAACAGGTAAAAAGAGGAGATCTGGCGGGCGCGATCGCATCGTACACGCAAGCGATTCAACTCAACTCTCGCAATACAGAAGCTTACGTTTCTCGTGGATTAGCTCGGGCAGATTATGGAGACCTGCGTCGCGCCTTTGCTGACTTCAATCAAGCTCTCAAACTGAATCCTAAACACGCCAAAGCCTTTTTTCATCGCGGAGAAATGCGAGCGGCAATGGGCGATTTACCGGGAGGATTAAAGGATTTAGATCAAGCCATTCGCCTCCGACCAAATTATCCTGAAGCCTTTAATCATCGCGGCATTCTTCGGGCAGAAATGGGAGATATTAACGCTGCGATCGCAGATATCAACCAAGCGGTCAAGCTAAAACCGACTTACACTGATGCGCTCTACAATCGCGGTAGAGCCAAGACAGAACGCGGAGACACGACTGCCGCGATCCAAGATTACACCCAAGCGATTCGCCTCAATACTCAGTTAGCCGAAGCCTATGGCAGTCGCGGCTTGATTTACGCCCAAAAGGGAAATAAATCTGCTGCGTTGCAAGACTTAAATACTGCCGCACAATTATTTCAACGCCAAGGCAACCCCGAAAACTATCAGCAAACGCTGGCATACATTGAGCAAATTCAAGATGTTGATCGATAGGCAAAGCGATTCTTTGGAGTTTCGCGTCACGAATCGCGCTCCAAAGACTTTGCGACGCCAATCGTAGAGGATGAGCAAACAAGCCTGAGCGGCAAATCGCTTAAGTTATTCAAAAAATTAAAAACAAAATTTTATAGCGCGAAGCCGTAACAAAACATTGATGCTTTGTTACTGAAACCTTCGGGCTTATTCTTGCGTCAGCCCTAATCGGGAGAGCCGTTACTCCTCTCAAGGAATCTTTTCCTGAACTAGATCCCAAATAGATCCAAGTCGTGATCGAAAACTTCCAGAAATACCTAGAGCGATGGAGGAGAGTAAGACAACGTGAATTTGATCAAATCTTTGGTCACTAAAGTTAAACCATGACGTTGAACAAACCGTCTCGCCCAGGATTATGAATTAGATGCAGACCGAAATTTGCCCTCACCCTAACCCTCTCTCTCAGGAGAGGGAACAAGATTGGGGATAAGGGCAGCAGCACTGTCAGTGACTACTAAATTTAATCAGTCACCAAATTCAAATTCTTAGAGACGAATTCATTAAATCTACAGCGTCCATAGCCGGTTCGCTTGGTGCAAATTGCTAGAGATCAGCGATCTTTCAGAGATTGCAAAGCAATTGCATCGGCAAGTTTATTGTGTGAGGAAATATTTTGTGCGCGAGTCTTTAAATCTGCGTTGAAGGATGCACAACCCGTTTAGCAATGCTAAATCAACGCTAAATCAATGCTAAATGCTTTGCAATCTGCAACGTCTATCAACACGATACAATCCATGAAAAATCCATTGAATCGCTCTTCAGAAGTAAATACGGCGCTCAAGATCAAAGGCAGTCTCTATGCCCTCTTGCCGTTTGCCCTTTTCTTGCTTGCTGCCCCGGCACAAGCCGCCCGCTTGCAGTCTTGGCGATTCAATCCTGCACAAAATCAGCTAAATTTCACCACCGATGAAGGCGTTCAACCAAAAGCACAACTGATCGCAAATCCGACGCGGCTGGTGGTGGACTTACCAGGCGTTACTCTGGGGCGTCCGGCAGTGTCAGAATCTTACACGGGCAACGTGCGATCGCTGAGAGTCGGACAGTTCGATCGCGGTATTACTCGCCTTGTGGTTGAACTTGCGCCGGGATACACGCTCGATCCGGCCCGAGTAAAATTTCAAGGCACAACAGCGCAACAGTGGTCAGTTCAATTACCTGCGCTGCAACTGGCGAGTACCGGAATTCCCGGTTCTGCTGGAACTCCAACTGCTGGGCCTCCCGGTTCTGTTGTTGTACCCACACGACCCAACGGCGCACTATTTCCGATTCCGCCCACCAATCCGGCTCAAATTCCTGTCCCGCTTCCACCCGTCGTAAGACCAAATCCCGTTCCCCCATCTCAAACTCCCGTCCCGCTTCCGCCCGTTGCAAAACCGAGTCCAGTTTCTCCTCCTCGCGTTCCTAACAGTAAGGCCATCGTCGTGATTGATCCGGGACATGGGGGACCCGATCCGGGTGCAGTTGGAATCGGTGGGTTGAGAGAAAAAGATATTGTTCTGGATATCAGCAAGCAGGTTACCGCTCTACTCCAGCAGCAGGGCATTCAGGCCGTCCTGGCGCGATCGTCCGATGTTGATCTCGACTTAGAACCGCGAACGACTCTTGCCAATCGAATGAAGGCTACGGCGTTTGTCAGTATTCATGCCAATGCGATTAGCATGAGCCGCCCCGATATTAATGGTCTAGAAACGTACTATTATCAGAGCGGCTCCGGCCTAGCTCAAGCGATTCATCGGAACGTTTTGCAAGAGACAGGCGCTCAAGATCGAGGGGTGCGGCAAGCCAGATTTTATGTGTTGCGATACACCACAATGCCGTCTGTATTGGTCGAAGTTGGATTTGTGACCGGACGAAACGATGCGGCGAAGTTATCAACCGCAGACTACCGAAAAAAGATGGCAACCGCGATCGCACGAGGCGTCGTGCAATATTTAGGTCAGCAAAGAGGCTAATCGATGCAATTCGCTCGTAGAAACGTTCTAAGTCTCCACGAGCGAATCATCAGATGGGTTAAGCGAGCATCATTGAGAGATCATTATTGAGAGATGATTTTTGCCGTTACTGCCATGCTCTCTTCGTATAAAACGTCCTGACCAAATCGCTGAAGCTGCTCGCTCAACAGCGTTTCCGCCTTTTGATCGTTAATTGGCGTCACTTGGTTGATCGTGCAAGATTGAGCGCCACCTGCTGCCTCCATTCGCATGCAGCCTGTTGTCTCAGAACAGAGGACGGTACAACAGTTGGCCGCTTCATTGGTCGAGTTTAGTTTCAAACTGACCAAATCGCCAGCGACTTGTCCAGCATCGGCAGTCGGAATGCCCGCGAGTTCGGCTTCGATTAGACGTCCGTCTGAACCTGTGAGCGTGATGTACTGGAGATCATAGATATCTTCTTCTTTGCGGCGACCTGTGAATTCCCAACCTAACCGACTCGCCAGCCAGCCCAAAAACATCAGCGCTTGAGTTGGATTTCCTTTCTCGTAGTCAATTACTACCCGATCGACTTCTCGCACCGACTCCCGCCGCTCTGGAGGATCAAAGGCTTCCGCCGTCAGTTCTTGCCAAGCGGCTAATCGACGCCAATTTAAATCGACAATCTTGAGGTCATCTTGCATAAACCCCTTAAGCTTCAGCAAGTCGCCTTCTGGATCAGCCGTAAAGCGGCTAGAGTCGAAAATGATTTGGTTGCAGAGTTTTGATAGTCGCTGAAATAGCTCCTGATCAAGAGATGGAGTTGCTTTCCACCAGAGCAACCGAGGCAATTCATTAATCAGCAGCGACGACACTAGCCCGCTAACTCGCTCAAGCGCGGTTTCTGTACCCTTGAGCATGATGTACTCACAGCAGATCAGCGAGCTTTTGTTCTGTTTGTGAATCGGGCAGTAGGCAGAAACCTGAGCCGAAACGCCTTCGTCTTCGCCCGCAATGGGAAACAGCGAAATAATCCGGCAAGGATTTTGAGCCGCGATCGCATCAGCAATCCCCATGCCGCTAGCGTCTAGTGCATACTGCGGCAGCTCTTCTAGGTTGCCGCTCGATGGAATCTTGCCGTTTCGCACTGCGAGTTCCGATCGCAGTTTCTCAATCAGCTCAGGACTCGACTTTCCAGTGACCGGTAGCGAATGGGCTGACTGGGCTGCTCGAATTGCTGCATCCGTTCGGGGTCCATCAATGCCGTCAATCGGTCCAGTATAAAACCCTAGCATTGCCAGAAGCCGCTGAGTTTCTTCTGGCTCATAAATGACCAAGGTAAAGGTAGACGCGCGCATTGCCATTAACGATGACCCATCGCCATTGGCGGCACTATAGCTCTGCCAAATCTGATGAAGTTCCGTCTCCACTTGGTCGAGCGAAACATCTTTTGGCGCTTGAAGAGAAACTAGTGGAGCAGATTGGGGAGCCATAAGAATAAAAGGATGAGGGATGAAGGATGAGGGATGAAGGAAAGAAGGATCAGGATAAAGATCGTCGAAAGCTGAGTCTAGATAAATCTACAATGACTTGTAACCGACACAGCAAGCTTCATCCCTCATCCCTCATCCCTGTTTATAGTCTTCGCCACCGCCGACCGTCGCGATTGATCAGCAGTTCAGCCTCTGCCGGTTCCCACGTCCCCGCCTCATATTGCGGGATCATAGAGGGATCGGTAGGTGCTTCCCAAGCGGCGAGGGCAGGAGTGACGACACGCCAAGCGGCTTCTACTTCGTCCGCACGGGTGAACAGCGTTTGATCGCCTGCCATGCAGTCAAGCAGTAAGCGATCGTAGGCTTCGCCGCCTGTGACACCGAATGAGGAACCGTAGCTGAAGTCCATATCCACCGATCGCGTCCGCAGGTCTGCACCCGGCATTTTGACCTCAAAGCGCATACCAATGCCCTCATTAGGCTGCATTCGCAGCGTTAGAACGTTAGCATTTGTCTGCTTTGCGGCTGACTGAAAAATAAGATACGGCACATCGCGAAACTGAATCGCAATCTCAGACACTTTTTTCGGTAGGCGCTTGCCCGTTCGCAGATAGAAGGGAACGCCCTGCCACCGCCAGTTGTCTACCATGAATTTCATCGCCACGTAAGTCGGGACAATCGATCGAGGATTGACCCCTGGCTCAGAGCGGTAGCCCGGAACTTGCTTTCCTTTCATCCAGCCAGCTGAATATTGCCCCCGAATCGCCGATCGCTCTAAATGAGTGGTGTCAGCAAGGTGAGTGGCCTGAATGATTTTGACTTTCTCGGTTCGGACGCTATCGGCATCTAAGGAGTTGGGCGGCTCCATAGCCGTGAGACAGAACAATTGCATCAGATGGTTTTGTACCATGTCGCGCAAAGCACCTGACGACTCATAATAGCCTGCCCGATCTTCAACTCCGACGGTTTCAGCAACGGTAATCTGAACGTGATCAATAAACTGACGATTCCACAACGGCTCAAAAATGGCGTTGCCAAACCGGAACACCAGCAAATTTTGTACCGTTTCTTTGCCTAAATAGTGATCGATCCGATAGACCTGTTCTTCTCGGCAAACTTGGTTGACCACGCGGTTGAGGGCCTGTGCCGAACTCAGATCGCGTCCAAACGGCTTCTCGATCACCAGGCGAGTTCTGTTGGCGTCGTCTAACATGCCAGCCGCGCCAAGTTGCCGAATCGCTTCGGGAAAGAATTTGGGAGCGACCGCAAGATAGAAGACGCGATTTCCGCGCGTGCCTCGCGTTTTATCGAGTTCTTCCAGCCGCGCCTTGAGCTTTTGGTAGCCTTCAGGATTGTCGATGTCACCCGGACAATAAAATAAGCCTTGAGCGAAATCTTGCCACAGCGCATCTGAACCGACGCCATCCGAAAATTCTTCGACGCCTTCTCGCATCTGTTCACGAAAATAATCGTCCGACCACTCGCGACGAGCGACCCCAACGATCGTGAGTTCGGGCGGCAGGCGGCGTTCTCGCTTCAGGTGATAGAGGGCTGGAACCAATTTGCGCTTGGTTAAGTCGCCAGAGGCTCCAAAAAACACAATAATATTTGGCTCTGGCATCCGCTGCTGCTGGAGACCAACGCGGAGAGGGTTTTCGAGCAAAGTGACCATAGGCGAAAAGGGGAATGGGGGACAGAAAGCGCTAGGCAGCAACGCCCTAGACGCTCTTAAGGGGTAGGTAAGGGGATGTCTTTACCTCATCCCCTCAGCCCAACTTATACTGCCGCAAGCCGATCGACTTTTTCTTGCAGCGATTTCATCAGCGACTCAAAGGGTTGAACGAATTTCGCAATCCCATCGTCGAGGAGTTCTTCCATGACTTGAGATAGGTTGATATCCACGTCGGGATCGCTCAAGCTTTGGATCAGGTTATAGGCTTCGTCAACGTTCGTTTCTACACGAGGGGCAACGTCGCAGTGATCAGCGCACGCTTCGATCGTGTTGGGTGGCAAGGTGTTGACCGTATCGGGTCCAACTAGTTCATCGACATACATGACATCGCTGTACTCAGGATTTTTAGTGCTGGTACTTGCCCACAGCAGGCGCTGGACGTTTGCGCCTTTTTCTTTGAGGGCGAGCCAACGGGGATCAGCGATGATTTTCTTGTATTCTTGATAAGCAATTTTGGCGTTTGCGATCGCAACCTTTCCTTTAATCGCTTTCAGCTTGGCTTCGGTGGTTAGTTGATCTACGCCTTTTGCCAACAGGTCGTCAATTTTGCCATCGATATTGATATCGATCCGGCTCAAAAAGAAACTCGCGACTGATTCAATCTTGCTGATGTCTTCTCCTTTCTCGACGCGCTTCTCTAAGCCGCGAATGTAGGCCCAAGCGCTATTGATATAGCTTTGCACCGAGAACAGCAGCGTCACGTTCACGCTGATCCCCTCGCTAATCACCTGCTCTACCGCTGGCAAACCAGCCGATGTTCCCGGAATCTTGATCATCAAATTGGGACGATTGACTTCCTTGTGATAGCGACGCGCTTCCTCGATGGTTTTTTGGGTATCGTGCGCGATCGTCGGCGGCACTTCGATGCTGATGTAGCCATCGAGTCCTTCTGACTCTTCATAGATCGGCAAGAAGATATCGCAGGCGTTGCGGATGTCTTCAAACACCAGCGTCTCGTAGATTTCCATCAGGGGCTTGCCTGCCCGGATTGCCGCTTCAATGTCGGCATCGTAGATTTTGTTGCCTGCAATCGCTTTTTCAAAGATGGCCGGGTTGGAGGTGATTCCCCGCAAGCCCCGCGTCTCGATCAACTTCTTCAACTCACCGGACTCGACTAGATCGCGGCTCAAATTATCCATCCAGATACTCTGACCGTAATCGCGAATTTCTAAAAGATGGTTTGTAGCTGTCATAGAGAATTAGCTCCTGTGTAGGGTACGCCGCTGCAAACACGGCTGGATAGGTTAGCGGGGAGACACCATCGATTGCTTTTTGGCCCCGTCTTGAATAAACGATTGAACCAGCGCCACGTCCTTTTTACTACCAATAAACAGCGGCGTGCGAGCGTGTAGCTTGGTTGGTACAACATCTAAGATTTCTTGTGTCCCGGTCGTTGCGAAACCTCCAGCTTGCTCCATCAAGAACGCAAGGGGAGCCGATTCATAGAGCAATCTGAGTTTACCGTCCGGTTTCTCGGTTGTACCAGGGTAGAGAAATACTCCCCCTTGATACAAAATTCGGTGGAAGTCTCCCACCATTGCACCACCATAGCGGGCAGTGTAGCCCTCGTGCCGATGCACATAGCGAATGTAATCGCGGATTGGCTCGTCCCACTGCCAGAAGTTACCTTCGTTCACGCTATACACGGGGCCATGATCGGGAATCCGTATGTTTTCGTCTGCCAAAATGAACTCGCCCAAGCTGGGATCAAGCACAAAGGCATGAACGCCCTGACCGATTGAGTACACCAACATCGTACTGGGGCCATACAAGATGTAGCCTGCGGCAAGCTGTTTTCGTCCATCACTCTGAAGCAAGTCTTGCGCTGTACCGTCTCGGTCTTCGCCTTCTTGCTGTCGAATTGAGAAGATAGACCCAACATTAATATTGATATCGACATTCGAGGAACCATCGATCGGGTCATACAGCAGGGTGTAGCGACCGATCGGGCAATTCTCAGGAATGTAGTACGGAGCGTCCATCTCCTCAGAGGCAAGGCGACAGACCAATCCACTTTGTTTGAAGACCGAAATAAACACCTCGTTGGCGTAGATATCCATCTTCTTGACAGATTCTCCTTGCACATTGGTATCGCCAGTAAATCCCAAGACGCCTTCCATCAGCCCTGCGCGACTTAGCCGACGAGCAATGAGCTTGCCTGCTAGAGCAATGCGCGACATGATGGCGCTGAGGTCTTGAGCGTCTGCTGAAAAGCTGTGAAGCTGTTCGAGGACGTGACGCGAGAGTGTGGTGCAGTCGCGATCGAGAGCCGAGTCGCGTTCTAGAAGATCGTGCATTGAATGGGCATCGACCATAGGTTCATCTCCCTAATACGGGCGGGTGACACTGACATAGCATACGCAGATACAAGTGTCACTAGCTCTATCTTAGGAAGGCATTTGGGGATTGGGGGGTTATTTTAAGATGAACTATAGATTAATGAGCGTTGAGCGTTGGGTCTGGGGTAGAGGGGAAAAAGTGAAGTAACAACGATCACAAAAAGATCACAAAAACTGCTCAACGTTATCCCTTTTGGAGAATTGTGGGTTGATGATCTGAAGTAGTTCTTGAGGGGCATGGAGCAGAAAATCAGGGCTGTAGGTCGCTAAGAGTTCGGTAGAGTTAAACCCCCATGTCACCGCGATCGCGCTTACTTGGCTTTTTCTTGCCGCTTCAATATCTCGCGTTTCATCTCCCACGTAATAGACGGTTTCAGGTAGAAACTGGTTTTGGCGGAGAATTTTTTTAATCAGGCGACTTTTTCCAAACGGACGCGAACTCGATACGACCTGATCAAATACGTCAGACAGTTCTTGAGTCTCTAGAAAGGCTCGAATATTTTTTTCTGAATTGGTTGACACAATGGCGAGCCAGTGGCCTTGTTGTTTCAGTTCCAGTAGGGTTTCTTTAATGTCAGGAAAGATGGGCAAGTGTTGAATGCTCTGCCCAAACTCTGCGTTAAACCGCCGCACTAGAAATGGAACCACAAACACAGAGATTTTGGCTTGCTTCAAAATCTCTCTAGAGGTTAAGTTTTTCAGTTGCTTAAATTCTTCTAGGCTAGTGGTTCGGTAGCCAAATTCCTTTGCCAACCGATTTGTAACTTGGAGGGCAATTTCTAAGCTATTGGCGATCGTACCGTCGAAGTCAAATAAAATAACTTTCACAGAGATAGAAAATGTATAAAGAGCGGGATGCGGCAAGTAGAAAATGGCTGGCTCGCGGTGTTTACCGAGTTGTGCGCTGCATCATCGCCTTGACCTTCTACAGCTTAATCAATTTTGTGAATAAGGAATAGCTTCAATCTAGCTTGAGCCACCCAAAAACCTGATCGGACGTAAGTTCTACAGCAAGGTGATTGAGGACTGGCAACGTTTGCTTGCCTCTGTAGAGAACGGGGATTTGATTGGGCAGAAAGGTCAGGATAGAGCGATCGATGGCATCGACAAGCCAGCCTAGTTGGGTTCCATGTTGAAGGCAATGTAAGATTTTGTCGGTGACTTGATTGGCGCTCTGATTGGGGGAAAGGATCTCCACCGTCCAATCGGGCGGAATTAACACATCGTCAGTGGGTTCGCCTTCGGGATCAAACTCAATATTTTGCCAGTACAGAATGGTGAGATCGGGAACGATGGAGCGATCGCCAAATGCGCAGCGCAATTCTGGGAAGGCATAGGCAATTTTAGCGGGTTTAGCACTCTGATTGATGGCGGCGCATAGTTCGCTTTGAAGCACAGAATGCTTGCGTTTGAGCATCAGCTTTTGAATGATTTTACCGTCGATAAATTCGCTCGCGAGCTGAGTTTCGGGTAGGGCGAGGAATGATTCGAGGGTGAGCGACTGAGTTGCGATCATGGCGAATTCGCAAAGAGTTGGGTCTAGTTTATCGCGCGATTCGCGCCAAGCGCCACTTTGAGGAAACCGCAGGGTACGGGGAGAGGAAAGGCTTTAGAGATAAAATTCGCGTTGTTATTGATGATGATGAGGCGAGTCTTGCTAATTTCATCCGAAAAGCTAAGAAAATTCTTTGTTTTAGTTAAAATTCGGTACAAGATTCACGTAGCCCCATTGCTCTATGGCAGACTTCTCTGGTTCCAACCTACGCGGACGCAACTTTACAGGGCAAGATTTGCGGGGGAAAGATTTCTCGAATGCGGATATTCGGGGCGCGAACTTTAGCGGGGCAGATCTGAGCGGCGCGAATTTTACGGAGGCGAAAGCAGGACTGCAACGACGATGGTTGTTTGCTCAACTCGTGCTCTCTTTTGTAGTGTCAGCAACACTTAACTTTATTGCAGCACTCATTAATGCGACGTTCACTACCTCTTTTTTTATTCCAAACAGGATACAACAAATCACGATCATTCCAGGAATTCTTGTCATAGTGTTTCTCGCAATTGTCTTTCTTGCGATCGCCCGCCAAGGATTGACAACTAGAGCATTCATGACAATAGCTGTCGCTGTCGCTGTCGCTGTCGCTGTCGCTGTCGCTGGCGCTTTCGCTTTCGCTGGCGCTTTCGCTGTCGCTGTCGCTGGCGCTGGCGCTGTCGCTGTCGCTGGCGCTGTCGCTTTCGCTTTCGCTGGCGCTGTCGCTGGCGCTTTCGCTGGCGCTGGCGCTGTCGCTGGCGCTGGCGCTGTCGCTGTCGCTGGCGCTGTCGCTGTCGCTGGCGCTGGCGCTGTCGCGATTAGTCTATTAAGTATTTATATTGCGTGGCGAGTTTCCAAACATGATGAGAAGTTTGCATTAGCTCGTGAGTTTGGTGTAGCATTCTCATCAATTGGTGGAACTCGTTTTTATAACGCTAATCTGACCGGAGCCAATTTCATAAATGCAACGCTAAAAAGCACCAATTTTCGAGAGGCAAATCTGACTCGTGTTTGTTGGAAAGACGCTAAAAAAGTAGACCGTGCGAGAGTTGGTAATTCTATCTTGCAAAGTTCAGCCATTCGTGAACTCTTGATTACGCGGCACGGCTACAAAAAGTCTTACGTTGCCGCCAATTTAGAAGGCGCAAACCTTGTCGGTGTGAATCTCGAAGCGGCAAACCTGACTCGTGCCAATATTAGTCATGCACTATTGCATGATGTCAATCTCAAAGATGCTAATCTTCGCGAAACCTTAGCCATTGGCGCTGATTTCAACCGCGCCTATCTCACCGGAGCCTGTCTCGAATCGTGGAACATCGACCACACTACAACGCTTGATCAGATCGATTGTCAATATGTCTTTCTGCTCGACCAACCCAACGCGATCGGCAGCCGAGAACGTCGCCCCCACAATCCCGACACTGTGTTCGCGCCAGGAGACTTTGAAAAACTCTACAAAGAAGTCATCAACACCGTTCAAATTCTAATGCGGAACGGCATTAATCCAGAAGCCTTTGCCGAAGCCTTTCAAAAACTGATGCAAGACAATCCTGGCATCACTCACGACTCGATTCAAGCGATCGAGAAAAAAGGCAAAGATGTTTTAGTGACGATCGAGGTTCCAGAAGACGCTGACAAAGCCAAAATTGCTCAAACTCTCGATACACATTACCGCGATCGTGTCCAACAACTCGAAGCCGAAAACAAACAACTCCACCAACTGCGATCGACCGATCTCAAAGACATTGCAATCGAGTTAGCCAGACGCCAACCTCACATCACACAAACCATGAACGATAAAACCGAACATAGAACAGTTAACATCGGCGGAAACGTCACGGGTTCAACGATCAATCTAGGTGAAATCAGTGGCGCTGTTTCCAACGTCGTCAACCAGCTACCAAGCTCTGATGCAACGCAATCTGGACTCAAAGAACACTTAATCGAACTGCAAGCCACGATCGAATCAGAACCGACCCTATCGCTCGAAGACAAAGCCGATGCCCTTGAAGGAGTGAAAGTCTTAGCTGAAGCCGCTCAAGATCCTGAAAAGCAAGGATTAGGCAGAAAAGCAATCAAACTCTTGAAAGGAACCGCCGCATCTCTTCCCGACGCCACTAAACTTGCCGAAGCGTGCAGCAAACTTTTACCGCTCATCGCTAAAGAGATCGGACTACCGATTCCATAATGTGTGAAGTGTCTAGGACTTGCGATCGCGAGTAAACAGCGTGCAAACCTAAAAAACGCTTTAACAAAACCATAAACGACTAACAAAATCTCAACTTGTAGTGACAAACTTTTGATCCACTGAGACAGAAGCTTGATCTACTGAGACAAGCACCACAATTTCACTAAAGAAATGCTTGATTTACTGAGACAAGCCCTATGAGCGCATTAACAAACGCGTGATCTACTGAAACAGAAGCTGTGATCGCGACGCAAGCTCCGAAGAATCGCATTAATAGACCTCATAATTGCTAATACATTTAGCTCTTCGCCACAAATTTCTGGTGTTCAGTCGATTGCAAGCCCTGTTGCAAATTTTCTAAAACACGTTGCATGTTTCCAGATAAAAGATCTGCGATCGCTAACCACAATCCCGGAAACACTCGGCTCTGCAAAACTCCATCCGAATCAGGTTCAAGATTCAAATATTCGCCTTCTTCTAAATAAAACCAATCTATTTCCTGATCCAACACGCGCCAGACAATATATTCCTGCACTCCATTACGACGATAAGCCTGCTTCTTGGCATGAAGATCAATTGCAACACTACTTGCCGCAATCTCTACGACTAGTTCTGGCGCACCTTCAATGTAATCATCATCGCTAATTCTTGCTTGACCACCTGCCTGTTCTCGAATCAAAAGAACAGCATCTGGCTGAAGTTCATTATCTAAATCTAAACGGACTGTTGGCTCAACTCCCAATGCAAGATCTGGTGTCGATGCTTGGTACACTCCCAGCCAAGTCATCATTCGACTATGAGGTTCACCATGACTCTCAAAACGCAATGCAGCAGCCATGTAAACAATTCCTTCGATCAATTCAGCTTTTTTAAGATGGGACATCATATTGTAGCGACGCTCAAACTCGTAGCGATTTAAGCGATCGCCGTTCTCTAATGGAGGAATTGCTAGACGCGGCGAGGGAGTTTTAACCATGACTTTCAACCATGACAAAGAGATGATGAATAAAGTTTATGTTAGTGCTTCAGAATATCAAGCGTGATTGTCTACGGGCAGACCTTACGATCGCAGCGCATCTCGAAACGCGATCGCGGCGTCGTGTTGATCAGGAATCAAAACACATCGGACTAATAAATCTAAATCCAACTCTGGCAGAAATTCACTCCGAGAAATTTGTTCATATCCAGATTCACGTAAGCGCTGGATAAAAAGTTGTCCGTCCTGCCAAACCCACACTTCACCAACGCCCAATCCTTGATAGATTGACAATTTATCGAGGAGTCCGCTTGTCACGACGACCTCGATCGCAATATCTGGAAACTGTTTTTTACTGCCAATGTAATAACACTCATCCGGTTCGAGTCCACGTTCTTCTGACGGCTTTCGATAGGTTGCAGAACCATAGCCATACAATCGCACATTCTTCTCGATCGCATACAACTCTAGTAAACGAGCGAGGATTGTTTTAATCTCTTCGTGGTCTTCTGATGGCATAAATAGTTCCAACTTTCCTTCTAGATAAAACATTTTGAGGCTGGGTCGATCATCAAACAAGTCTCTCAGCGTCTCATACTGTTCCCAAGTAATCCCAGAAAGCAGAAACCGTTGCTCTTGAACCTGTAGCTGGGCTGCGATCGCTAATTCTAAATTCATATCGCCCTCCAATAATGAGTTGATTCTATTTTATTCCGGTCGTTGAGAAGCTAGAATAGTCTCCGTTCTGTCTGCTAGAGCATTCTATTAGCAGTGCATTACAAGGATGATTAATGACTTCCAGCCTGTCGATTGCACCTGAATTTGTCTCGCTAGAGCAAGCGCTGAAACATTACTTTGGCTACGACAGCTTTCGTCCCGGTCAGCGCGAAGTCATTGAGCGAGCGTTAGACAATCGCGATCAGCTAGTCGTAATGCCGACAGGCGGCGGCAAGTCTCTATGTTTTCAGCTTCCCGCATTGCTGAAACCCGGTTTAATGATTGTGGTGTCGCCGCTGATTGCGCTCATGCAAGATCAGGTCGAGCTGTTGCGCGATAACGGCATTGCGGCAACGTTCTTGAACAGTAGCTTATCGGCAGAAGAGCGGCGATCGCGTGGTCGGGCGGTGATGGAAGGGCGAATCAAACTTCTGTACGTCGCACCGGAACGATTGCTCAGCGAGGACTTTACCAACGCCGTTTTGCCGCACATTCGCGATCGCGTGGGCATTTCGTCAATCACGATTGATGAAGCGCACTGTGTATCTGAATGGGGACATGATTTTCGCCCAGAATATCGGCAGTTGTCGTGTCTGCGATCGCAGTATCCAGCCGTTCCGATTATGGCGCTGACGGCCACGGCAACGGAGCGAGTCCGCGAGGACATTATTAAGCAACTCCAGTTACGCGATCCGACGGTTCTCGTTTCCAGTTTTAACCGTCCAAACTTGTATTACGAAGTGCGCCCGAAAGGAAAGACGGCGTATCAAGAATTAGTCAAACAAATCAAAGAAACTCCTGGCGCAGGCATTGTCTACTGCCTCAGTCGTAAAAAAGTCGATGAACTAGCCGCGAAACTAAAACAAGACGGCATTGCAGCGCTTCCTTACCATGCTGGACTGAATGCAGAAACGCGAACCGAAAATCAGACGCAGTTTATTCGAGATAATGTGCGAGTGATTGTGGCGACGATCGCGTTTGGAATGGGAATTAACAAACCAGACGTTCGCTTTGTCATTCACTATGATTTACCGCGCAACATTGAAGGGTATTATCAAGAATCGGGTCGAGCGGGACGCGATAGCGAACCCTCGCAGTGTACACTTTTCTTTAGCACGGCTGACATCCGCACGATTGAATTTCTCATTAGCCAAAAGGTAAATCCTGCTACAGGCGAAGCGTTAGAAGAAGAACAAAGAATTGCGACTCAGCAACTTCGACGAGTGATTAACTACGCTGAAGCAACTGAGTGTCGTCGGACAATTCAGCTTTCCTATTTTGGAGAAGAGTTTCCAGGCAACTGCGAAACCTGTGATAACTGCCGTTACCCCAAACCGCTCGAAGATTGGACGATCGAAGCGCAGAAGTTCTTGTCCTGCGTGGCGCGATTTGCTCAGAAGAACCAGCACTTTGGGATTGGCTACGCGATCGATGTGTTGCGCGGTTCGCGGGCAGAACGCATTCTGAAAAACCAACACGACAAGCTTTCAACCTACGGAATCGGACGCGATCGCACCCTCGAAGAGTGGAGAATGTTAGCGCGATCGCTGGTTCATCAGCGTCTGATTGATGAAGCGACAGACGGTTACTCGGTCTTAATGCTGAATGAATTGAGTTGGGAAATTCTACGGAGTCAACGCAAAGTTCAAATTGCTGTGGACAAAGTTAAACCAACACCAATAGCAGCACCATCAATATCACTCGACACAAAAGAATCAGAAGAACTATACAACCGTTTACAACACTTGCGGAAACGCTTAGCGGATGAACAATCGGTTCCACCTTATGTGGTGTTCTCCAATGCGAGTTTGCGGCTCATGGCACAGCAGCAACCCCAGACTCGCGAACAGTTTCTCAAAATTTCTGGTGTTGGAACGCGCAAGGTCGCGCAATATGGTGACGTATTCTTAGCAGAAATTCAAGAGTTTCGCGAAGAGAATGGATTACCCGTTGACGCTGACCCGACCCCAACGCCAAAGATTATTAAATTAGATGCTCCGATTGTTGCACCCAGCGCTCACGAAGCTACCTACACCCAACTGTACACGCTTGAGATGTTTCAGCAAGGCACAAAACCCGCTGATATTGCCGAGCAGCGAAACCTGCGCTTGACTACCGTGATGACTCATTTAGCAGAGCTTCTAGAGATGGGCTATGAGGTCGATCTCGATCGCCTAGTCCCGCGCGATCGCCGCGCAAAGATTCTAGAGGCGATTGGCAGCGTGGGTGACGGATCGCTCACCGATATTCGTGAAGAAGTGGGTGAGGGATACGGCTGGGACGAACTAAAAATCATGCGATCGTGGCATAGAAAAAATAATTCGTAACGAAAAGATTAGGTTAAAGTGGCTCTCAGATTGAAAGCTCTATAGCGTATTTCTGTCGCTTGCACTTTAACGATGACGGACGAATTATGTTGTTGCCTGTTTTGTCTGCGATTAGCTTCTTCGGCGCAAACCCTGTCGCACAAGTTGTAGCCCCTCCTCTGATCCAGCCGATTGCGGAGTCCGTCGCGAGCAAGCCAGCCGCTGCACAGATGGCGGTTCCTTTGGAGTTGCGCCAAGCATCGATCGCAAACCTGCTGCCTGACGATGCAATCGGCGTTATTTTGATCGATACCACTGCCTCAAAATGGGAAAGTCTCAGTAGATTTGGCCTCTTCCCAAAAGATTTTTCGTTTCCGAGTGCACTCTACCCGGCTCCATTAAAAGTAAATTTTTCTACGGATGTTCAGCCTTGGCTGGGTGAGCAGATCGCTTACGTGTATCTTCCGGCGGCTCAACCGCAGTTAACCACCGTGGCAATGGTGAAAGATGCCGCTCAAAATTCTGCTTCCATCGCTCGATTTATCGATCGCGTCAAAGCTTCTCGGGTCAAACCCGTCAAAGAGCGGCAGTACAAAGGCATCACAATTTTAGAATGGGAACCTGAGAACCCGCTAGACGTTTTAGACAAAGACCTAGAATCGCCTCAGCTAGAACCGTTCCAGCCATCGCCACTTAACGTACAGTCTGATCTCAAAACACCAATAGAGCTTCTGCCACCTAAATCAAAATTACCGTCAGATGTTCCACCGAACTCTTTGTTTGCGCCTAAAGGGTTCGCGATCGCGGTTCTGCCCAATCACATCATTAGCTCAACCTCGCCCGAAGCCGTCCAGCAAATCATTGACGCCCAAGCCGCCAACAAAGTTTTATCTAATTTGCCTGCGTTTCAGCGCACAATGGCGCGAAAGCAGACTGCTAAATCTCTCATGGTCGCATACGGGGACTATGAAAAATTCTATTCCGCCATTCTTGCTTACGATTTAGCTCTACTCCAGCAGTTTTCTCCCGGACTTCAGCTTCCCCAACTTTCTAAGGAATCGCTGTCGGGTGGTGTTTACGATGCGATCGATGGCTACGTTTGGGCAGAACCCGATGGGTTACATACTCAAATTGGATTTAACCTGACAAAGCCACTATCAACAGCGGCGCAGTTTACAACGCCTAATCAAATTCTCGGTCAGCTTCCACCAACAAACTACATGGTTTCCAACAGCCGAGGGCTGTCTACCCTTTGGAAAGCCTTCTCGCTGGTGTTTGAAACGCAACCCACCCTGAAACCCAAGGTGGAGCAATTTCGGCAGTTTAGCCAAAGTCTGATTGGACTAGACGATCGCGACATTTTTCCCTGGATGGATGGAGAATATGCCACGTTTGCCTATCCGACTCGTGAAGGGTTCTTGCCTGCGTCTGGGCTAAATCTGGATCTTGGAGTCGGATTTATGGTTCAAACGAGCGATCGCAAGGCAGCAGAAACCGCCCTCAATAAGCTCGATCGATTTGTACAAGGGAAATTTGGCAAAACGTTTGTCAACACTCAGCCAGGGTTTACCACTTGGGATTTACCGTCCAGTAAAAAAAGCGTGTTGACCCACGGATGGGTAAAGCCAGATACGTTAGCGTTATTGGGTGGCGCACCCTTATCTGAAGTAGAGGTCAAACCCAATCGAACCCTACTGCAATCGTCAAATTTTAAGGCCGCGATCGCGCCCCTACCAACTGACAATACCGGCTATTTCTATGTCAACGGGGGCGCATTTCTAACATTAGTGAATAACTCCATTCTGCCGATATTTTTTGGCACAAAGCCAACGCCTTATTTAGACGACCTTAAAGAGACGTTAGGAGGTATTCGTAGCATTAGCGGAACGACTTCAATCAACACAGAACGGTTGCAGTCTGACGGGTTTATGGCACTGGCAACAACGCGCAAAGAGCCAATCTCTAGCCGCGAACTGGTGGAGTTAGGACAACAAAAGCTAGATAAAGGAGACGCAGCAGAGGCAATCCATAACTTTACTCGTGCGCTAAAAGCCGAGCCAGAAAATGCTGACATCTACGTACAGCGAGGAGATGCGTATCAAGCAGAAGCTCAGAAAGCGCTTCCTTCCGAGTTGCACAAACTCGCGATCTCAGACTATACCCAAGCGATTCAACTCAATTCAAAAAATGCTGCCGCTTATCGGGGACGGGCGAGAGTTCAAGAATCGCAGTTTGCCTATGAAGCCGCGTTAGCCGATCTAGATCAAGCCATTCAACTCGAACCTGATGCCTTGGGAGTCTATACTCTGCGAGCAACTCTTCGAGGCGTTGTAGAAAACTATAAAGGCGCGATCGCAGATGCAGATCAAGCGGTTCGTCAAGATGCATCTGACAACGATGCTTACAACATTCGCTGTTATGCGCGTGCCCGTGCAGGCGACTTTAAAGCGGCATTACCAGACTGCGACACGGCGATCAATTTGAATTCAGAATCGTCTGCCAACTACACCAGTCGTTGTTATGTCAGAGCAGGCTTGAAAGACAAAAAGGCGTTAGAAGACTGCGATCGCGCGTTTGAACTTGAGCCAGATTACGTCTATAACTACGAAGATCGGGGACTTGCAAAGGCGTTACTTGGAGATCAAAAAGGGGCGCTAAAAGACTTGCAGCAGGCGATAGAAATCTACAAAAAACAAGGCGATGCGGTTGCAAAGAAACGAGTTGAAAGAGCAATTCAGACGATCGGTAATTGAGTGCAGATAGCTCGATAGTGCATCAACTTATTGTGAGATGCCGTTGTGGGATAGGTGGCATGATCTTGCCACCTCTAGGGATCATCAAAACGCGTTGACCATCAAAACGCGTTGTAAGTAAGAGCACCTTAATCACATTAAGCAACATCACATTTTCGGTTCGTTCCCCGTTTCGACCGTTAGGGTCATATAGTACGAGATCAAACCCAAGTGGGTTGCCCTGCTTAGCCTCATTTAGGTAGTGCAAGGAATGGTTAGTTTATCCATTGGTTAAGCAACAAACCTTGCTAGCAACTGCAACCTCGGTTTTGGACAAACAGAGACCCATGCTATGGAAGCACGAAAACCTGATCAGGAAGCTGCGAGACTTGAAGCCCTGAGACAATACCAAATCTTAGATACGCCCTCAGAACAGGCGTATGATGACTTCACCTTATTAGCCTCATTCATTTGCGAGGTTCCAATCGCCCTCATTAGTTTAGTGGACGCGGAGCGGCAGTGGTTTAAGTCCAAAGTAGGCATAGAGGTGGATGAGACCGCTCGGAATATTTCGTTTTGTGGTCACACCATCTTGAGTAATCAAACATTGGTGGTGAATGATGCCCTCTGTGATACGCGGTTTGCGGATAATCCTCTCGTCAAATTCGATCCATCGATTCGCTTTTACGCTGGCGCACCGCTGATCGCCCCCGAGGGACACGCTCTTGGTTCTCTCTGTGTCATCGATCGCCAACCGCGAGAGTTGTCAGAGCTACAGAAAACAGCGCTGGAGGCACTTGCACGGCAGGTTGTTGCTCAACTAGAGTTGCGGCGGGTCTCTGCAAGACTTGCCCAAGCCCTCAACCAGATCAAGCTGATGGAAGGACTGATTCCTATATGCTCTTATTGCAAAGGCATTCGTGATGACCAAGGCTATTGGTCAACCGTTGAGAAGTTCATTAAGCAGCATTCAGACGTAGAATTTACGCACGGCATTTGCAATGTGTGTCTGAAAAAGCATTTTCCTGAGGTTGCAGAAATCTTGCTAGAAGACTCTCAAACGAATGAAGTTTAGGAAAGCTCTACCTTAATACCCCAAGCTGTATGAAAGCACAAGGCTGGGCGGAGGAGATCTGTCTCCACTACCAATTATGAAGTAGGAAGCTCTGCCCGCGATCGCAAAAGGTCAGAAGCTGCATAAGGGCACAGCACGGCTATGCCCTTACCGATTCCTATGGAGTTGCGCTCTGCGCTAATCGTTTATCTGTAGCGAGCACTTTACACTGGCATCACCTACCGTATCCGCTACAAAATCTGCTGGCACTAGATATCAGCAACAGGTAATCTACTTCTCGACCTTCACCCCTTTCCAAAACGCAATATAGCCTTCAATATTCTTAGCGGCATCTTTTGCCGACGGGTAGTACCAAGCCGCGTCTTTATTAACCTGCCCGTCTACTACCACATCGTAATAACTCGCTGTGCCCTTCCACGGACAAGATGTGTGCGTACTACTGTCCTGAAAGTACTCGCTCTTAATCGCATCCGGTGGAAAATACTGATTTCCCTCAACGACCTCGCACTGATCGCTTTCAGCTAAGACTGTCCCGTTCCAAATTGCTTTCGGCATTCTTCTGTCCCTCTTTAAAACCTATTCAAAAGAAGCCTAGCGAATCTCAACCCCTGTCTGCAACTTAAATTATTCTCCTTGCGGGACATAACATGCCCAATCGCTCCACCGAAACACCTCTGTCGCACCGCATCCTACCCGCTCTACGGGCAAGTTTGAATAGTAGTAGATTGCATTGACGATCGCGATCGTGCTGATCATCACCACAACCAACCCAACCTTATTTAATTGTGTTTCCATAGGTGCCCTAACCCTTGTTTATTCCTGGCGCAACTCCATAAAGAATTGCGTGCGCTAATCTCTGGGGGCAACATTGCAGCGATCGCAGCTTCACTTAGAAAGAGAAATGTTGAACTCTTAACGTTAGAACAAGGGGCAAGTTCAGTCTTAAGTTCAATAGACAAATTCAGTGTTTACTCTGACATAGGGGGCGCAATAATAAAAGAATCTTGTGTAGAATTTACGGAGACTTCAGAATTGAAATCAAATTTCTCTTACAAATTAATAAAACACTTCAGTACTATCACGAAGCTAAAGCGCCCTTGATGCACTAAATCTCTCAATAAAAATTACGCATCGCCGCTACAAATTAAGGCCACAATAAATTCTGTCCCTCCCCGCCGTTGTTAGATTTGAGGGCAGAATACCGTTAAATTACCGATTCATTCTCCAGGAGCTTGTGTCATGAGCCGTGCCCCCTATGCCCCCGCTAACGTTCCAACCTTGGAACAGTCTCCCTATTTTCAGGTGCGATCGCTGCCTGAAATGTGGGCGATCGCTGCACAACGGTTTGCCACAGTAACAGCGGTTCACGATCCGCACAGCAAGCCAGAGGTGAAGTTAACTTACGCCCAGCTATACGAGCAGATGCAGCAGTTTGCCGCAGGCTTGCAGGCGTTGGGCATTCCAGCAGCAGAAGATGTTCCGGCTCGAATCGCGCTCTTTTCAGATAACTGCCCGCGTTGGCTAGTTGCCGATCAAGGCATTATGCGGTCGGGTGCGGTAGATGTAGTACGCGGCGCACAGGCAGACCGGGAAGAACTGCTGTTTATTCTGAAAAATAGCGGCGCGATCGCGCTAGTCGTTCAAGATCTTGAGTTGCTCAAGAAACTTCGTCCGAACCTCGACGATCTGCCGCTGCAATTTGTGATTTTGCTCTCTGACGAATCGGCTCCCGACGATGAACTCAAAACGCTGAGTTTTAATGAGGTTCTGGATCTCGGTAAAACCTATCCTTTGCAGCCTGTTCAGCAGTCTCGCGATACATTAGCAACGTTAATGTATACGTCTGGAACCGGGGGAATGCCGAAGGGAGTGATGCTGACTCACGGCAACTTTTTGTACCAAGTGGCGGCAGCGGCAACTGTCGTTCAACCTCAAGCCGGAGAGCGGGTTCTCAGCATTCTGCCGATTTGGCACTGCTACGAGCGGGCGTTTGAGTATTTCATTTTTTCCAATGGCTGCACGCAGATTTACACCAACATTCGGTTTGTCAAAAAAGATTTAAAGGACTTCAAACCGTTCTACATGGTGGGTGTGCCTCGCCTGTGGGAATCGATTTACGAAGGAATTCAGAAACAGTTTCGTGAGCAACCAGAGAACAAGCAAAAATTAGTCAACTTCTTCTTAAAGAATAGTCAGCGCTACATTGAGGCACGGCGAACGGCAAAAGGATTGAATTTAGACAAGTTGGATGCATCAGCCGCAGACCGCGCGATCGCGGCACTCAAAGCCGCTTCCCTCAAAGTCATTCACGAATTAGGCGATCGCTTGGTCTATCAAAAAGTCCGCGACGGCGTTGGCGGACAATTGGTATTTGTTGTCAGTGGTGGCGGCTCGATCGCCGAACACCTCGAAGACTTTTTTGAAATTGTGGGAATTGACATTCTCGGAGGCTATGGTTTAACCGAAACTTCGCCTATCACGCATGTGCGTCGAACGTGGCGCAATGTTCGCGGCGCAGACGGCGAACCCTTACCCACCACCGAAACCCGGATTGTTGATCCAGAAACCCGCAAAGACCTTCCCGTGGGTCAAAGAGGACTCGTTTTGATTCGGGGAACGCAAGTGATGAAAGGGTACTACAACAACCCGGAGGCGACCGCGAAAGCGATCGATGCAGACGGCTGGTTTGATACAGGCGATCTCGGAATGGTGACGCCCTTTAATGATTTGGTCATTACCGGACGGGCGAAAGATACGATCGTGCTGACCAACGGTGAAAACATCGAGCCGCAGCCAATTGAAGACGCCTGTCTCAGGAGTGCTTACATCGATCAGATCATGTTAGTCGGACAGGATCAGAAAGTTCTGGGCGCTCTGATTGTCCCGAATATGGAAGCCCTCGAAAAATGGTCGGCTGACGGCAAGCTCGATCTCAATAGTGCGGCGGTGCAAGAGCTTTACCGACAAGAATTGACTCGATTGGTTAAAGAACGTCCCGGATATCGAGCCGACGATCGCATTGGTCCCTTCCGCCTTCTATCCGAACCCTTCACCGTTGAAAACAACCTCCTGACTCAAACGCTGAAGATTCGCCGCAATGTTGTGATGGAACGCTACCAAGGTATGATTAACGAGATGTTTTTACCGTAGACTGGGACATCGGAAACCCAATTTCCACGCCCCACGCCCTTACACCTGAACTGCATATGGAAATCTCTAAATCGCATTTGCTGCTCCAGCGTAATGTCAACGTTAAAGCGATCGTCACCCCACGCTGGAAAGACGAAGCCCAACAGCAACTCCAAGCGCAACTCAACCAGTTAGATGGTCAGTTGCAGCAGCTAGACATGCAGCTTCAACAAGTCCTATCGGAAGTTCAACGGCAAGGCATTCAACCGCCCGGACCAGACGCCATTCAGCAGATGGAAGGCATCAAAATGCAGTTCAACCAGCGCAAGAGTGAACTGCTTGAGCAGAAAAATCAAATTTTGCAACAACTCCAGCAGGTGCAGATGTTGGATCTGAATCAGGAAGTTGTTCAGGCTCAGATTGGCAGCGTCTTTCGGATTGAACCGGGAGATAATTTGATCTCAAAAATGGATGTAGAGGTCGTGCTGCGCGACGGCATCGTTGAAGAGATTCGAGGCGACATTTAGATTCGCTTGCCTGCACTGCTGCTGTGATCCATCGTTATTCTGCTCCATCGCCTGCCCCATTTCATACCATGTGTAATGCCCGCCTCTTGCTGCTGCTTTCTAGTTGTAGCCTGCGGTTCAAATTCTTGACCCTAATCCGATAGAATTTGATCGGCAAGAGGCGTATCTGTTGTGTGTCCTTCACTACTTCCCGCCGACCTAATTCTAAACAACTCCCATGATTCACGAGATTTTCATGCCCGCTCTGAGTTCCACCATGACCGAGGGAAAAATTGTTTCTTGGGTCAAGTCTCCGGGCGACAAAGTAGAAAAAGGCGAAACCGTTGTGGTGGTTGAGTCGGACAAAGCCGACATGGACGTGGAATCTTTCTACGACGGCATTTTAGCCGCGATCGTCACTCCTGCTGGAGAAGCGGCTCCGGTTGGGGCTGCGATCGCGCTGCTTGCTGAAACCGAAGCGGAAGTCGAAGCGGCGCAACAGCAAGCCTCTGGTGGCAGTGCAAAACCAGCAGCAGAGCATCAGTCAGCCGCCGATCAAGAGCAGGTTGCCGTGGCGGAAACAGCAGTGAGCGCAAATGGCAACGGCAGCAATGGCAGCAGTCCTGTCCGCAGCGATCGGATCGTCGCCTCTCCTCGTGCTCGCAAACTTGCTAAAGAGTTCAAGGTTGACTTGGCAACGCTATCGGGGAGCGGCCCTCATGGGCGAATTGTGGCAGAAGATGTTGAATCGGCAGCAGGCAAGACTCCTACTCCAGTTCCTGCCTCGGCTCCAGTTCCCGCTGCTCCAAAACCAGCCGTCGCGCCACCTGTAGCGGCAACGGCCCCTGCTCGTCCTGCGCCTGCGCCAATTGCGGTTGCCGTTCAACCGGGTCAAACTCAGCCTATGAACACGCTACAGAATGCCGTGGTTCGCAACATGATGGCGAGTTTAGAGGTTCCCACGTTCCACGTTGGCTATACGATCACAACAGACAATTTAGACAAGCTATATAAGCAACTCAAGTCTAAAGGCGTGACGATGACGGCACTATTAGCGAAAGCGGTTGCCGTAACGTTGCAAAAGCATCCTCTGCTCTATGCCAGCTATGTCAATCAAGGCACTCATTTTAATGCGAACATCAATGTTGCGATCGCGGTTGCAATGGATGATGGTGGACTGATTACGCCTGTATTGCAAAATGCCGATCAGCTAGACCTCTATTCGCTCTCTCGCAACTGGAAAGATCTTGTCGATCGCGCGCGCGCTAAGCAGCTTCAGCCTGATGAATACAGTTCGGGAACCTTCACCATCTCTAATTTAGGCATGTTTGGAGTCAGTTCCTTTGATGCCATTCTGCCCCCAGGACAAGGTTCAATTCTCGCGATCGGTGGATCGAGTCCGCAAGTTGTGGCGACGAATGACGGTCTACTCGGCGTCCGTCGGCAAATGCAGGTCAACATCACTTGTGATCACCGGATCATTTACGGTGCAAATGCTGCTGCCTTCTTAAAGGATCTCGCGAAACTAATCGAAACCAATCCCGAATCATTGACGATGTAGTCTGTCAGAGTAATCGGGTCAAATCACTTGAATCAGCCTGAGAGACGCATCGATGCGTCTCTTTTTTCAGCTCTATTTCCAAGGAATCAAACAAATGGCTCATAACTTAAATGTCTTGTAACTCCCGTCTTGAAGCCAGTGCAGTAAGATCAGAGCAGTGAATCACTTTATAGGCAGAATTGGGACAAGCTTATGAATTCTGATACGGTTGTGCAACTGCTGCAACGGGGCTTTCGCGTCACCCTTGGGGCAACGACTTCCCTTGTCGAAATTCTTCAAGATCCTCAAAAACGAGATGCGAATCTTACCAAACTGAGATTAGACCTCGGCGAGTTAACCCAAGAATGGGCAACCAAAGGCGAAGTGACCGAACGCGAAGCCCGCAGTTATGTCGATAATTTTATGGCTGAGCGACGGGCGATGAGTGGTCCAACAACGGTCACGACAACCGCAACCGAAGTGCCGCCAACGTCAACCGAGGTGCAATTGGAACTGCAAGAATTAACCGCGCAGCTATCTGCGATTCGAGCAGAGGTAGAACGGTTGAGACAGCAAAAAAATCACTAGCGGCTTAACAGTTGCGCTTCGTGCTAATTGTAGAAAACCTACGACATGATGAAGTTCATTGGCGTCGATTTGGCTTGGAGTTCAAATCCGAGCGGGTTGTGTTGTTTAGAATTGCACGGTGAGACTTTAGCGTTGGTGGATCTGCGGCGAGAGAAGACGTTTGACGACATCTTCAGGTGGATTGATCAGCAGGTTCCCGAGCCAGATGCTGCCATGATTGCGATCGATGCGCCTATCCTCATCCCTAATCAAACTGGGACGAGATCGCCCGACCGTCTCGCTCACCACCTCTTCGGGCGCTATCATGCGGGCTGTTATCCTGCTAATTTGGGTTTGCCGTTTGCCGCTCGGACGGTTGGCTTTGGTTTAAGTTTAGAAGCGCGTCAATTTGTTCATGCGCCTGAGATTACGCCTCAACAGCCAGGACGCTATCAGGTTGAGGTGTTTCCGCATCCAGCGATGATTCATCTGTTTCGGCTGGAGCGAATTATTAAATACAAAAAGGGAACCGTGCGCGATCGCAGAGTTGGGCTGATGAAACTCCGTCAACACCTTTTAGAAGACTTGCCCCGATTAGAACCCAAACTGGATCTCCAAGATTTGCCCGAAATTCCGCTAAAAGGCATGGAGATGAAAGCGCTGGAAGATCAGTTGGATAGTCTCGTTTGTGCCTATGTTGCGGCGCACTGGTGGTACTGGGGCTTAGAGAAAAATTTGGTGTTAGGCGATCGCGAGGAAGGCTATATTGTGGTTCCGGCTCCGCAAGGAACGACCGAGATTTAGAGGCGTTGTTCTCGCAATCTCGGTTTAGGTTTAAACAGACTCTGCGAATTCAAGACGCGAGCGGTGGCTTGGGCTGCAATTGAGATTTGATTAATGGCATTTTGGGAGATAGAAAGAAGCCGACTAGACTGGCAAAAAGAATGGGTGTAAAGGGTGTGAACCCAGTTAGCTTCGTAAGCAATAATGTTGTACTGATAGGAGTCCGGGTTACAGCAGCATTGAGAGCTGCCATTGTGGTAATCATGGTTAAGACAGGATTTAATCCAGGAACGAGGAGCGCGATCGCTTTGCCGACACAAGCTCCCGTGAAAAACAAAGGAATAATGAATCCACCCCGCCATTCGCCATTTACTGTGACGCTAATGGCGATCATCTTAGCCAACGCTAACAGCAATAATGCGATTGCATCTGCGTTGTTCTCTACAATGATGTTAAGTTCATCATGCCCAAAGTAGCGAGTCAGAGGGAAAAAAGCGGCTAAACCACCCAGGATTAAACCTGCTAGTGTGGTTCGTACATAAACAGGCATAGAAAATCTTGTAAATAACCAAGCAGATGCTTTGAAAATGCTAATAAAGATCCACGCAATTAGCGCTCCTAAAATACCAAAGAGAATGGCGAAGGCAAAGTCATTTACCTTTTCAATGGAATAGACGGGAAAATGCCAGGTGGGGCCAATTCCTAACTGAGTAATGAGGACAAAGACAGCATAACTCGCACAGCTAGAAACAATGGCTGGCAAAATGGCTTCGTAATACTCTACAACATGCTGATGATGCAGAATTTCTAATGCAAAGAAAGCTCCTCCCAAGGGTGCGCCAAACAGTGCCGTAAACCCAGCCGCCATTCCAGCAAGACTCAGCGATCGCAGTGCCTCTCCCTGCAACTGCAAGCGATCGGCGACCCATGTGCCGACTGAACCTGTGACTTGCACCATTGGAGCTTCAGGTCCGAGGCTGCCTCCGGCTGAAATACTGACCAACGACGAGAGCAGCATTGAGGGATTTTCTCGCGTTTCAATTCGCCCACCGCGAGAGTGAATGTTATCGACAATTAAGCCAATTTCACCCGGATTGCCAAGCACATGAATGACTAACCCGATCGCGAGTCCTGCTAACGGCATCACAATCAGCAGGCTTACGCCTTGAAACTCCCGTAAGACATGGGTGAACTGCTCCAGCACTGTCCAGTAGAGGCTGGCAAACAGACCACTGCATAGTCCTATGACGATCCAACACAGTAGCGATCTCCATAAGGTGGGGGAATTACCATTTCTGACTCGATCGAGCCAAGCGAAAACTCGACGGTTTCTATTAGGTTGTTTATTGGGTTGCACAGTCTAAATTCGTGGAAGTTAAGTATGCTGATTATCCCACGCTAATTAACCGAGCAACTTACGCAGACATTAACTCCTGAATACGTTGTGGCTCTTCGCCAAGCCAATCTGGGTTTTGAGCCGTACCATCGAAAATCGACGAGGTTTTGAAGGGTTCAAATTCTCCTCGCGCTCCGGCTTCTACAGTTTTTGCTAATAATGCTTGCACCTGCTGATCATTCATGGGTTGAAATGTTCGCACGGCCTCAAATGCTTGATCCAGAATTTCCATACTGTCGATTCCGGTAATCACAACCGATGTCGGTAGATTCAACGCATAGTGAAGACACTCAATCGGCGTTACTGTGTTTGATCGTAAAAGAATTCCATTTGCCATGCTTTTCATGCCCAAAATGCCAATGTTTTGTTTGACCAGTTCTGGCACAACTAGTTTGGCAAAGCTGCGATAGTGAGCGTCCATCACATTGAGCGGCATCTGCGCGGTATCAAACGTAAAACCGTGAGCGGCGGCTACTTCGAGCATGTGCAAGTGAACTTGAGGATCTTTGTGCCCCGTGAAGCCCATGTAGCGAAGTTTGCCAGCTTTCTGCGCCTCGACAAACGCGGCATGTGACCCTTCTTCGTCAAAAATACGATGCGGATCTTCGTACCGCAGAACTTCGTGGTGTTGAACAAGATCAATGTGGTCAACTTGAAGACGTTGCAGGGATTCGTCGATCTGTTCTGCGGCTGCTTTTTTGGAGCGTCCGTCAATTTTGGTCATGAGAAACACTTTGTCGCGGTAGCCATCCCGGAGTGCTTTGCCCATGCGAATTTCGCTGACTCCATCGTTGTAATCCCAGCAGTTATCCATAAAGGTAATGCCTCGATCGATCGCGGAACGAACAATCTGGATAGCGAGAGATTCATCAACGTGCTTTAAGCTGAGGTGCCAACCACCAAGTCCGATCGCGGAGACTTTTTCTCCTGTGTTGCCGAGGTCTCGATACAGCATTTCTGATGACATCTTCTGTTCTTGCTTAATTGGTGGATGAAATTAAACTAAGCCTCTAAACTCAGTACATTTAGAATCAGCGCAACTAAAATCAGTACGGCTATGGCTCAATGTGCATATTGATCGTGATTTCATTCGTGACTCTAAGCATCAGCCGATGGTTGGAAGTTGAAAATCGCTCAATGCTGTCCTAACAACATCGCTGCTGCAAGTGAATTATCTTCGGTTGGAATTAATCTTTTGCGGACGATCGTCGCTGTTCATCGACAGATAAAACTTGAGCAGCCGTAGTTTCTTCAGAATTGTGCAAAGCACTGATGTCACCTTTGTAGTGGAGGTAATAACTTAGAATGCGCGATCGCTAATGATTTACGATCGCTTTGCCCTTCACTCAGAAATTTGCATAACGAACCGTGCTGAAAACTACTTTGGCACTACACTTCCCCTACCAATTCTAAAATGCGTTCATACAACCTTTGAGATACTCGAAATTCAGATGTTTCAATCAGTTGATCCATTAGAGGCTTAACAGCAGGAATTAGAAATCGCTGTTTAGCGTCTATCAACACGCCCAACAAGCCCGTGATCCGAATTCCTAATTGAGTTGCTTCTTGAAGTGACCCCTTTAGTTCGGACAGAAGCACAAAAGATTTAAGCGTATCTAC
>NZ_JCACKG010000313.1:0-32206 GCF_059505265.1 Myxacorys chilensis
CTCAACCCCTTCCGCTCTTGATCGAGAACAAGTCCTATACGCTTAAGCCCGTTGCTGAGAAGCGGGGGCAGGTCGTTTATACCTGTCTGGCTGAAGATGGGGCAATTCCCAATTCTGTAATCCGCACCAAGATTCACAAGGAAGTTTCTCTTTACAGTCTGGAGAATGTGCTAATTTACATTGACCAGAGCGAGACTGAGCAGGTGTGGCAGTGGGTCAGACGTGATCCAGGTAAGCCCAAAGCCAATCGATTCCACCAGTTTCATAGGAGCCAATCCGGGGATTCTTTACTCCAAAAACTGGAGATTTTAGCCTTTTCTTTTGAGGATGAAGAGCGCGGAATAACAGTTGTAGATTCTACTAGCCGCAGTCGTCGAGCCTTCGATGTAGATCGGATAACGAAGAAGTTTTACGAACGGTTCAAGAAGGAGCATGGGCTGTTTCTCAAGTTTATCGCCGGCATCCGCTCCCAGTTTGATCAGGAGTGGTACTGCTCGTTGATGCTGAACCGCTTGATGTTCGTCTATTTCATCCAGAAAAAGGGCTTTCTGGATGGCAACACTAACTATTTGCGCGATCGCCTTCAAGCTTGCCAGTCGCTCAAAGGACAAGACAGCTTCCACTCGTTCTATCGCTACTTCCTGCTAAAGCTGTTCCACAGTGGGTTAGGAGATCCAAAGCGCACCTCTGAACTAGAGAAGCTTCTTGGCAAAGTTCCCTATCTAAATGGCGGTTTGTTTGAGGTTCACCAGTTAGAAGAAACGTACCAAGACATTCAGATTCCAGACCAGGCATTTGAAAAGATCTTTGATTTTTTTGATGAGTACCAGTGGCATCTGGACGATCGCCCTCTGCATAACGATCGTGAAATTAATCCTGATGTGTTGGGCTACATTTTTGAGAAGTATATCAACGAAAAAGAACAAAAGCAGAAAGGAGCATACTATACGAAAGAAGACATTACGGGATATATCAGTAAAAACGCTATTATTCCCTTCCTATTTAATGCAGCAGAAAAAGCCTGTAGCATCGCCTTCCATCCTGATGGAAGTGTTTGGCGTTTATTAAAAGATAATCCCAACCGTTACATCTACATGGCAATGCAAAAGGGAGTAGATTTGCCTCTCCCAGATACAATCGCCTCTGGAATTCTAGATGTTTTTCAAAGACAGCTATGGAACCGTTCTGCTAATAGTGAATATGCTCTACCGACTGAAACATGGCGGGAGCATATTGCCCGCCGCCAACGGTGCTTGGAGTTACGACAAAAGCTTGCAGAAGGAGAGATTCATTCTATTGACGATTTGATTACTCTCAACTTAGATATCCGACAGTTTGCCCAAGACGTTATTGAGAACTGTGAAGGGTCTGAACTACTTCGGGCGTTCTACGATGCTATTTGCCAAGTCTCGATCCTTGATCCTACTTGTGGCTCAGGTGCTTTCCTATTTGCTGCACTGAACATTTTGGACCCTTTGTATGATGCCTGCTTAGAGCGAATGCAGGTGTTTTTGGATGATTTGAAGCGATCTGATCATCCACATCACCCAGAAACCTTTGGTGACTTTCGCCAGGTTCTTGATCGAGTCGCACAGCACCCAAACCGCCGCTACTTCATTCTCAAATCCATCATCCTCAGTAACCTATATGGGGTGGATATTATGGAGGAAGCAACGGAAATTTGTAAGCTTCGTTTATTTTTGAAGCTGGTATCTCAAGTAGAGCGAGATCCTTATGCTCCGAACTATGGCTTAGAACCGTTACCTGATATTGATTTCAACATCAGAGCAGGCAATACGCTGGTTGGTTTCGCTAATTATGAAGAGGTTAGAAAAGCTGTCGAGGGAGAACAGCAGAAAAAACTAGATTTGTTTAGTGATATGGAACGCATTGATAAAAGTGCTATGGAGGTAGATCAAGCATTTCAATCGTTCCGCGCTATGCAAATAGATCGCGGGATAAATGCTGAAAAATTTAAGTTGGCGAAACTTCAATTGCGTCAGCGTTTACGAGATTTAAACCAAGAACTGAACTCTTACCTAGCTGACACCTATGAAGTTGGTTTATCTAAGAAAAAAACATCTTTTGAAAGTTGGCTAATTACTCATCAACCATTTCACTGGTTCGTTGCTTTTTATAACATTATGAATCGAGGCGGTTTTGATGTAATTGTTGGAAATCCGCCCTATGTTGAACTTTCTAAAGTTCGATCCGTATATAAGCCTTTAGGTTTCAGAACAGAATCCTGCGGTAACTTATATGCCTTATGTATAGAAAGATCGATTGTCATGCTGAGAGATTCAGCTTGGCTAGGGTTTGTTGTGCAACAGCCTCTTGTTTCTACGCAAAGAATGCAACCTGCTAGGGAATTTCTGCTAAATACTTCCTCAATTGTATTGTGTAGTACCTATGATGATAGACCCAGTAAATTGTTTGATGGAATTCATCATGCAAGGATAGCAATTACAATTTCGCAAAAATATAAGCAACAGGAAAGGGCAAGACTATATGTAACTTCATATAAAAAATGGTACAAGGAAGAAAGAAAAAAACTATTCAACTGCTTATCTTACACAAAGAGTTTTGAACACGCTTATCTTACTTGCTTCCCTAAAATCAGTTCGTCTGTTGAATCAAGTATTCTCCATAAGATGTCTATTACATCTAAGCGTTTTAGCAGTTGGATTTCTACAGGCGAAAGTGACTATAGAGTTTATTACAAAATAACAGGGGTTGGGCATTGGTTTACTATTACTGCAAGACCTCCAAAGTTTTTTAGGCAAGGAATAGAGTCCTCTTCAACACGAGAAAGCTTTATTTGTTTTGATAGTGCTTCTATAAGAGATAGAGCAATTGTGATTTTGAATAGCTCTCTTTTCTATTGGTTCTATCAAGTTAGAACTAATTGCAGAGACTTTAATCCTTCAGACTATAAAACTTTTCCTGTAGTAGAAACTCTAGAAATTGAAGATTTTTCTAGGCTCTCACAACAGCTACAAGATTACCTTGATTCGTCTAGTACCTTTATCAATATTACTCATGGTCAAACAGGTGCTATACAAATAGAGCAATTCAAGCCCCGCGAAGCTAAATCGGTTGTTAATGAAATTGATCGTGTGCTTGCGAAGCATTACGGCTTTACAAGCGAGGAGCTTGATTTTATCGTCAACTATGACATTAAGTACCGCATGGGGCGCGATACTGAGGATGAGGAGTAAGCTACCTAGATGTAAGAGATGAGCGATCGCACCTACTGGTTGAGTCTGTTCAACACAACGACCTGGCAAGAATTTCAGGACGCTGGAGCCGAAGTGATGGGCTTTCCCGAAACTCGCCAGAACACAGTAAGGCGTATCAAGCCAGGTGACTACTTGCTTGGCTACCTGACTGGAGTTTCTCGCTGGATCGCAGTTTTGGAAGTTACCTCTGAGCCCTACGACGACCTTTCCAGAATTTGGAAACAGGCTCTCTTTCCCTGTCGGGTCAAAGTCAAGGTGGTTGCAAACGTCCCACTGGAAGCTGGTGTCCCCGTTCTCTCTATCAGCAAGGAGCTGCGAATGTTCGACAATATGAAAACGCCTAACTGGGGATTATTATTTCGAATTGCACCGAGAGAATTACATCCGAGCGATGGGGAATTAATCACCAATGCTGTTAAACAGGCTGCCCTTACTTGACAGGTCTTACGTCAGTTACTAGCAACGAGTTGCTGACGAATAAGAGTCTTTTGCCACGCAATCCCCTAGATCGCATTTGCCAGAGAATTTTGAGAAACGCAGCGATAACGAATACAAGGCATGATGAGGATTCAATCTCTTTGGGTCTGATTCCCTACAGTTCGCTGCGTCCAAAAGCAACAGCACCCTTCAGATGCTGTTGAGCAAAATTGAGCTGCGAAGCGTGGGAGTGGAGCGAAGTGATACACCGCCCACTTGCAGCAGTAACCGTCATTAGAGCATTTGTCACTGAAAAGAATTTGGACAAATTTCAATTTAATCAAACAGAGGGGTGCCCGGGGCTCCCTTGGCTTCCTCGACTTAGGTTTAACTTTCTGAGCCAAGACCTGATTGTTCCAGCTTTAATGCCTGTGATTTCGGAAACCTCATTAGAGGACTTTCCTTCTAAGTAGAGGTCAATACAATTTTGTTTCTCCTCCTCTGAGTATTGTTTCTGCTCTCGAGTAATACCAGCCCTCCAAATCCAGCTGCGAACTGTTTTGGCAGAAATTCCTGTTAATTCAGAAACTTTATTAGAAGATTTTCCACCCTTGTATAGCTCCAAGCAATTTTGCTTTTCTTCCTCAGTATATTTACCCGTTCTTCTAACCCCGGCTTGCGTTACCCAAAATACAATTACATCCGCTGGAACACCCGTTTCATCCTCAATTTGCTTCGGGGCTTGACCATCAATGTACCTTGATACACTCTGCCGTTTTAAGTCTTCAGAATACGGGCTCGAAAACCCGGGTAGCTTTTCCCGTTGTCGAAGCCACTTCCTAATCACGCGGCGAGCAGGAATATTCAACAAATGTTGAACCTCTTGAATTGGATACCCCAATTCAAATAGTTGCAGAGCTTGTTGTTTAGTCATCTCTGACTCTGGTTCTTCATTCTTGAGAGGCATAATAGTAGCAAACTCTTGCTCAGCTTCAGCCTCACAAGCAACCTGGGATTGGAGCAGTAGCCCGAGCTTTTTGTAATAAGGGCAATAACGGCACTCTAGATGCGCACCAGGCTCAGCACAATCACACGCTCTTCGCCATTCTGAAAGTGCAAGCTCCTCTGCTTTGGTGAAGCGTTCTACAGCTGCTGAAAAAATATCTAAAGGTAATTTACTCATTCTCTCAATATCCTCGATTCCAGCTAACAGAAAACTAGAAGCAGATCGTATCAAACACGTAAATTTACCGTCGTGACCTCTCCATTACTAATCACAACGCTCTCCACCAATTTGCCATAGAAAATCTCCCGTTCAATTTTGGCTAAGGTATACCAAAAGTTGATTTTGCGAGCCTGAGGATGACGAATAATTTGTTGGGCAACTTCTTGCGGTCGATTCATCTCAGTTTCTAATTCTCTCTGCAAATCTTTCTTGAGCTTTGTTAAATCTCGGTCGTAGGCTGCCCATTCGAGTTTTTCTATATCCGCGATCTTCTGCTTAATTTCAGTTATTCGACTGGACTCAGGGATCTCTGGTAGTGCATCCTGATGCTCAAAATGAATCTCATTCGCCCTTTTAGCAATCTGATAAATGATCGCTTCTTCTATATATTCAATCTTGGTCAGCTTACGATTATTACAGTAAGTTCTTGCATGTCCGCAGCCATAGTAGCGGTGTTTTTTATTACTGGTCCCATTACTGGTCAAATTACACTTTCCATTACATTCCTGACAGACTATTTTTCCTGTTAAGTAAAAAGCTCTGTCGGGTTGCCCGATCTTGCCATGAGAAGAGCTGATGATTTCCTCAATTTCCTTGGACTCTTCCTCGAGCATCAAAACTTGGTCCGGATGCGTATTGGAAGTAATTTTCCACTCACTAATATCTGGGTAAGCTCCCTTCCTAGGATACTTTTGATAGCAGGTATGTCCTTGCAAAACGGGATTACGTAACCATCGTTTTAGACCAGAAACCGAACCAGGCAACACCAAACCTGGAATAGGTTTACGCTCCTTCTTCACTGATGGTCCAAATCGGGCATGTACTCGCTCTAGTACTCTTGCCGCCTTTCTCAGCTCGAGAAAACCCTCGATCATTTCCCGAGCAATTTGTGCCTTGCTCCAACACAGCAACTGAGGGGAACTATCGGGTTCATTCTCCAGCTCTGCATAGTGAAGTGGTCTCTCTTCTAACGGGCAAACACAGGGATCAGTATCCAAGGCATACACACCATTGATGTTTTTATAACCAAATGGGACGACCTGCCAGGCAATGTTCTTGCTTCGTCGATTTGCGTGCGCACGTTGGACACGCTCAATGATCATTTTTCTTTCAAAAACACTGTAAAGAATTTGAAAATCTGCACTTAGCTCCCCCATCGCTGTATCCAAATCCACAAATCCTTGGTTTATCAAAAAAAGTTTCACTCCATATTCCCGTAGTACCGCTTTCAGCATTTCTGCAACCTGCTGGTTCCGACACAAGCGATCCCAAGCAGATGCCACGAGTGTATCAACCTTACCTTGCTTGATTAACTCAATAACTTTCTCGAAGTTTTCTTTATCTAGGCTGTTACCTGATTCGATATCCCAAAAGACTTGATCGACTCCATGACGCTCGAGATCCTCGATCTGTCGCGCTAGAGATTGGGAACAAAATTGCTCAACCGTTGAGACACGACCATATCCAAGTTTTAGTTTCATGGGTAAGTGGTTCAAAAGAACTACTCTATAGTATCAGTCAATTTGCGGGGATGCCATTGTAATCGCATCCCCGCAAATCTAAGACATAACGCTTTACCTACCGTAGACACGATGTCATAGGAACTCAGTGCTGCAATTGCAACCTTTAATACACGTCAGGTTCTGATATCGCTCATGGTTCTCCCTCAACCCCTTCCGTCTCAAAACCAATTCAGTTGTGAAGTGCTGAAGCAAATTGCGGGGCTCATTGCAGTGAATCTAAAGCTTGAGCTTGATACGAATTCACAAAACTATGAGCCTATTCCCTAATAGTAATTGTTCAACGTCAAGGTTTTATGCAATTGCGCTTAAAGAGTGAAAGCAAAATTTCATTCCAAGCTAAAATTTTAGGAAATCAACGCAGATCTTCAACACATCAACTGCCCATTAAAATACTTCGACTCGCACGACTTTTTTCAATTGATTTTTATCAAGCCAGATTTTCCACTGGTAAGAGCATATTGTGGAAATAACTATTTTCAATCAAGTTTCTTTTCGAGTTTCCTCACTCACCTATGGAGTTTTCTCATGGGGTTTCTCTAGAAAGTCTGCATCCAATTGATATCCTTGCCCATCTAACCTTCTAAGCTCAAACACTCTAGCAGAAGCAGAAGAGACTTCAGGAACAGAGGAGTCAGCCGGAAAATCATAGACTAATTCTGCCTTACACTTCATATTTTCCTCTAAGGTGTGTAACTCCCCTTCCGGCGCTGTTTCTCGCGGTTTTGCCCGGTCAGGAGATTTTGTGGCTGCATCGCTGGGATCGCTTGCCACTTCTGCTGTTACACACGCTGTCTCTTCGACCGGGGTAAAGTGCTCTGGATGCCATAGTTCGCGGTAGCGGTACAGCGTCTGTACGCTCGTGTGGGCTTCTCGTACGAGTAGCCGCACTCGGCTGCTGGCATCGGCGGGGAATTGTCCAGTGCTCTGGAGGCGCTCGACGCCCTCTCGAATCCGTTGTTTCGCTTCTTCGGCTCGCAGTTGGTTTTTGTTGATGGGGATCACGTTGCTGGTTTCGCCTCCGTTGGATGTGGAATGCTTAGGGCTGCGCTGCGGTTCGCTCCCTAATGCCCACCAGTATTTCTCGGCGGCTCTCGCCCAGAGTATCGATCTTTGGGTGATTTCGTGCTGGTGGCGGCAGTAGGTTTCGTAGCCAGGGGCGTTAATCGCGGTGGTTTGGACAAATTCGGCTAGGGCTTCGCTCTGCAATCTCTCGAAGACGACGCCGTAGCAGGCGATCGTCTTTAGGAGGTGGTTGGTTTGTCCAGAACCGGTCCAGCCTTCGTTGATTTCGGTTTGTAGATCGGCTCGCCAGGCTTCTACGGCGGCGATGCGCTGCCGTTTGCGTTTGCTGCCGTTACGACGGGCGACGGCGATCGCTGCGTGCAAGGTTTCGAGGTCTTGACCCGCAGCGGCGTTGTCCCAGTGGCGGAAGAATTGTCCTAGACTGGTGCCGATGGGGTTACTGTCGAGGTCGAGTAGACAGGAGCCGCTGTCGGGTTGTAAGGGGAGGCGATGGGCGTTGTACTCGATGTGGGTGCCGGGTATGGCATAGGCTTTCGTGTTGGGGAAGGTCTCGATTTGTCCGGCGGCGAGCGTTATGCCTTGGGCTTCTAGGCACTGTTTGATCGCTTGTGCAAGTCCGAAGGTGGGGACGGCGTAAGGTAGGGGCAGATAGAGATGTAAGCCGCCGGAATGGCTTGATCTCAGGAGGACATAACGGACGATGCCGATGGTTTCTAAGGCGGCTAGGATCAGCGGCAGCCCGGTGGGATTGCTGGCGGGATGGTAGAGGCTCGTGCGGTCGAGGTCGACCAGGGCATAGCTCGTGGTGGAGCCAAAGCGCACCCCGACTAGAGTGTTCGGATCGTTCCAGCCCTGCCAGAGCACGCGGGGACGGAGGGGGTATTTGGTGTTAGTTTTCCAATCGGGCTCGGCAGCATTCTCGCCCGAGATGCTGTGCCAGCGGTAGGGGAAGGTTTCACAAAGCCGTTGTCCGAGGGGGTTTGACGGCAGTAAGGGAGAGCGCTGCGCGTCGGCAGCAGGGAGAGCAGTCATATTTTTGGGAAACCATAGCGCTATTTCCCGCAAAGACTGCTAAGATTAGAGTGCAATTGACTAATCGCGCAGTCTTTCGGGCTGTTCAATTTTTGAGAAAACCTTCGCGGATTCCAGCCGTCGAGGGTTTTCGCGTTTTTGAGGTGACCGAACGAGAAGTTCGGTCGGATCAGATTGTACGCTGAAATGCAGAATTTAGCTTCATCAGAACGTAATTCTTTGCCGCTATTCAGGAAAGAATGCGGATGTGGGAGAAGCGTAACCGTACGGGATTTTGGGAAACTGTAACATTACACTCCACAGGGGCAGCACGATCTCGACCTTATTCTCTGAATCAGCGATCGCAGTGAAGAAACCCTTACTGCTTTTCCAAGATGCAGAAGAGGGCTTTGGGAAGGGGATCAAGGGTGCCCTGATAGACCGTCTGCTCAACCGAACGCAGATGAAATCGCTCGCTAAAGATCTGCTGAATCTCCTCTGGGGTAAACCGGTAGGGACCTGCTTCTCGGGTTTCTTGGTCGCTGAAGCATTTCAATAAGAGGTAGCGCTTTGGCTTTAACAAATTTGCGACGGTTTGCACGTAAACGCCTCTGCTCTCCGGGGACAGCACATGGAAGCATCCTCGGTCGAGAATCAAGTCGAATGATTGGTCTAGGTGACTGTTGAGGATGTCATCCTGCCGAAAGGAAATGGCTACTCCCTGCTCGCTTGCTTTGGCGGCTGCCCCACGAATGGCGGTTTCTGACAAGTCAGTCGCTGTCACCTGGAAGCCTCGTTCGGCGAGCGCGAGCGCCTGGGTTCCCGGTCCGGTTCCCAAATCCAGCACCAAACCCGTGCTCAAGCCAAGGGTGAGGAGGGCGTTCTCGACATCGGTATCTAAAGTGGGATTGAACCAGGGCATGGTTTCAACCGGTTTGTCCTGATACAGCGCTTCCCAGTTCGGAAATTCTCGTGCAGTCATTATCAGTCCCCTTCTCGACGTGGATGGGCTTTCTCCTCATGGTAGGACGCCGGTCATGCTTTCTGATCCATTCCCTTTTGACGCTTGAGAGAACCCAGCTCTGATTCTTGGCGCAAGCGATGTGTTATCCAAGACCTTGCCCCGTACGGAAAGAGAAGCAACGGGCTAACCTGCCCTGGGCTGCAACAAGTGCAGCCCTCACGCTCTGGCTTGTAAGCAGGGTTCTTAACTGGGACTTCTGCTCGTGGGTGCAATTAACCAAAACTTGAAAAATAGAACAAGATGCTGGATTGCCCTCACTAAAATTTAGCTTTGTTCTTTCTCAATAGCAGGTAAAGACTGAAGAATAGATGTGGCTTTGCCTATGTAGGAGAGGAAATTAATTTATCCTCAAAGCTCATGCAAGAGTGCTATGGGTGAAAATTTGATTACGAGACGAATTTTGAGAAGCTGAAAGGCTGACGCTCTTGTAGCGGTACGCTCATCCGTTTCGTTTTTCAAAATTGGAGGTTTAAGATAGGGATAACGGTCGCGCTCACCGGACGCAGATATCCTTTGCAACTCAACCAGCCATTTTGGTACGTTCCGGTTCAGCGCGGTTGTTAGGCATTTTAGTATGTACCTTTACGGCGTTCTCCAAATCTTGGTTCAGCACGAGGAGCCTCAATAAAACCGGGTGTGACAAGAGCATTTCCAGTTGCAAACATATAAGTTCTGAGAATGTCTGCTTGCACTTCTAATAACCACGCATTAGACAATAAACCAAAATCGACAGCCTTAAGTCCAATATCGTTCAGTAGTTCGATAACAATTTGTTTGGCACTATCATCATCTCCAGCGATAAAAGCTTGTATACCTGCATTTCTGAGAGCTGCCGCATCGCAGTTGAAAACTTCCATTGCCTGGTTATTCAATGCCTTTACAACTTTGGCAGAGGGAATATCTTTTTGAGTTGCTTCTGCTAAAGAATCGAGAAATTCTTCAGGCTTGTACTCACGAGGAAAATCCCGATTATTCAAATCTATGATGACTTTGCCTACCAACATTGAGGTTGATTCCAGGAAACTTGAAGGCACAGCACGTATAGAGCTGACAATGACCTCACAAGATTCAGCAACCTCGTCATTCGTTCCACCAGTCGCACCTGTACCAATTTCCTCTGCCACTCCACGAGACTTTGCCACATCGCGTGAACCGAAGATTATTTGATGCCCTGCCACTGACCAAGCACCTCCGAGCACTCGCGCCATGTTACCACTGCCCCAAAAGCCTATCTTCATACTCAAGTCCTAACTCATCTAGCTTTAGGTTAATCAATAACTAACTATAGGATGCCTAACGACCCCGTTCACCCGCCGCTAGAACTTTTCCGACTTCACCAACCAACTTGATACGGTCGGTGTGCAACGGGATTGTTAGGCTGTCTCCGTTTCGCTTGCACTTCATCCCTTGCTGTCTTTCCATAGAACGCTACATGAGAGTAGTTAGGACTAGGCGTACTAAAAGTAGCGAAACTTAACTCTTAAAAGCCGACTGCGCGATGTGTTAGTTGTACCGCCTCAACAAAGGGTTTTGCAATTGGGAGTTCCACTCATTGCCTATATCTTAAAAGAATAGTAAAACTTTCTTGAAGCCTGTAATAGTTTCCCTGCTTAACATAAGCAGCTAACGAGAATACAGCCCTTTTCAGTCTGATGAGGGATAGTAAAAGCCCTGAAGCATTTGCTATATGTTGATCTAAGGTCTTGATTCGCACCTCACCAGAGTGGGAAACGCTGTAGGAATTTCAAATATGGCTTTAGATCAACTCGAGGCGTTTTTAAAGAAAATGCAGTTTGAACCTGCACTTAAGAACGAGGTGCTCAAGGCACCAACTGCAGATGATGTTGCGCGAATAGCACTAAAACTTGGTTTTGAATTTTCAGGTGATGAATTACTGAGAATGTCAGGAAAGAAATTTGGCGGAGTTACTGTTATAAAAACCGATCTTCCTGGGGAGTATAATTAAATGCTTTTTGAATGTCTGCTTGTACAAGCACAGGAAGAATAAACACCATATTTGCTTCAAATTAAGAGTACCTTTACCCGAATTAAACGCCCTCTTGAGCAGCTCTCATAATTCTTCATAGGCATAACGGCCAAGCTCACCCGCCGCTGGAAGCGCAGAGAGCGAAGGGAGGAACGACCGTAGCGAACGAAGCTGTAAGCGGTCGGGTGCAGCGCCTTGTTCGGCGGCTGTTATGTCGGTCATGCTGTCGCTATGGTGAATAAGTAGTCACTCGTTTGTTTGTGGTGCTCTAGGATTTCCTCTATATAACCTGATTCTACATCGGCAGCTAACTGCTCACAACCCGCTTCCACTTCCGCAGCATCAGCAAACAAAGCAAAAGTTGAGATACCCGCACGAACCTGAGCATCAAGATACAACTCAGGCCGATGTTTGCCACTGTAGAGAAAGAAGTCTTGTAAGTCCTCTGCAACTTGATATGGTTCAGTCTCGACGCGAGCAAAGCCAGCATCGTGTAACGCCTCTGAAACGACTTCTAAACTCGGCATCTGCTCTGCTGCCTTGCGGATGGCTTCTGGAAAATATCTGGCTAACCAGTAACCCTGAATCTGTTCCGGCGTTGCCGTGAGCAAAACAAAGGGGCCGCTCTTGAGAACACGATGAACTTCGTGGAAAGTAGGAAGCAACGCATCAAAGTGATGAATTGCCAAGGTGCAGACTACACCATTAAAAATTGCGTCACCATAGGGCAGTGAAGTTGCCCCTGCCACTTCCCACTGCACAAATTTGCCTTTAGCACGAGCCGCCGCAATCATGTGCGGCGACTGGTCAACGGCGTGCCACGAACCACCACGTTGAGCCAAGGCAAGCGTGTAATTTCCAGTTCCGCAAGCTACATCCAAGTAATATCTCTCTGGCTGAATGTGAAGATGATGAGCCAAACGGTTGGCAATGTATGGGTCAGCCTGACGAGTTGTGTCGTATTTCTGTCCAATATGGTCGTAAAGTGCCATCTTCTGTAGTTTTGCACATCCGGCCAAGCCGCGCGCAGCCGCCGAACGGTTCTGGTCAGCGGTTGCCAATCGCGCTGCAACTTCTTCAAGTTGTGTATGTCGATCCGCTGCACCAGGGTTGTTGGGCCTGCTCATTGCACGTAAAGCCACGTACCTCTTTCTTGAGCAATCCGATCATACTAATCCTGTTACGCGATGGGAGTCAGACGGGATGTGTCCTAGACTCCACTTGTAAGAGAAACACCATCTATTGCGAAGCTCTCAAGATAAGGACGCCCATCGAGCCATCTGCCTTCAATAGCGCTTGCGGCTTGAGTAAGCAACATGAAGAGAACAAATAGATTCCCTTTAGACGTATGACACCATACCCATTGCCTGTTTGGATATTCTTTTCGATGTTGATCTGTAATATAGGAGATTGAAGACGTATCAGCTTGCAGGAACCCTCTATTTAATAGAAAAATGCCATCTAAGCTTGGCCAGTGTGTACGTTGGCAGTCATTATGATTGTCTGGTAGTAAAGGAAGATGGATTCCAAGTGCGTTGTGGGCCTCGGTGAGCCATTTTCCGATAGTCTCATGGTTTGTAGGGCCATCATAAGCAACTAGATAACTTAGAATTCCAGGCTTTTCATGCCCAGTCTCGAAAGATGACAAAAAACTACGCTTCAGGTTTTTTACAGAATGAGCAGCCCCCACAGACTGTTCAATAGAAGCGTAATCAAGTATTGATTTGACTTCTATCGTCGCAACGACAGACTCTGCTAAGAAAACATTTATGCCTCCCCCTATAGTCAGGCGAGGATACTCTTTTCTATAAATTACGATATCTATTTGGCTTCTTCTTTCCCGTGGTTTTGAGTCTGCACCAACGATTTCCCCTGTTCCAATGCCTAGCCTTTCGCTCAAGTGGTCTTCCAAGAAATCCTTTATGAAAACCTCTCTCGGAGTGCCGCGATGCAAGTTATGTCCTGTATTACTTGCAACTTCTGAAATGGCAAGGATAGTCTTCTCAACTGCGGCAAAATGGGCTTCTAACAAAAAACACCTCCAGCGTATGAGGGAAACAACTGTTGTGACATCGGTTTAGCCACAAGCTTAGAACCGTCAAAGCCCACGATAGGAGACCCAACGTTGCTGTTCAACGGCTGCAAGCAAGTTTGGCATCCACGCCAGAGGTTTTCGACAGTCCGCTGCAACAGCGTTGTTGTGCAGCACCGCTATGACCCAACATAAAGCTAAAATACCTGAGCTTCATTTAGAAGTTTAATATCATCTGCTGTGAGTGTAATCGATGCAGCAGCAATATTTTCTTCGAGGTGTGAGATCGTAGTAGTTCCAGGAATTAAAATGATATTTGGCGCACGATGGAGCATCCAAGACAGAGCAATCTGACTCGGTTTCACATCTTGACGAGCCGCAATCTCTGTTAGGATTCCTTCAGCATTGGCAAGGGGTGCGCCACGTTTCAGTGGGTGCGCGCCAAGGGGTGAGTATGGAATAAATGCAATGTTGTGCTGAGTGCAGTAATCCAGTATGTCCTCCCCATTCCGTTCTGCTAGATTCAATCGATTTTGCACTGAAGAAATGTCAACAATCTGCCGTGCTGCTTCAATCTGGGCGATCGTCACGTTTGATAATCCAATATGGCGAATCTTACCTTCTCGTTGCAGTTCTGCCAGCATCCCTATGGATTCTACAAAAGGCACATTTGGATCGGGACGATGCAATTGATAGAGTCCAATTCGATCGACTTTGAGGCGTTTCAAGCTGGCTTCGCAACTGCGTCGTAGGCTATTGGGTGAACCATCAGTACGAATGTTGTCAGGCGCAGTTTTGAGAACACCACCTTTAGTTGCAATAACGAGATCGTCTGGGTAAGGATAGAGTGCGGATGCAATCAGTTCTTCGTTGTATCCGGGACCATAGGATTCTGCCGTATCGATGAAATTTATCCCTAGCTCAATAGCACGACGGAGCAACTGTTTTCCGGCTGTCCAATCAGCATAGCGACCAAAGTTTCCAGGCTGTCCGGTCAATCGCATCGCACCGTAGCCAAGACGATTTACACTCAAATCACTACCCAGTTGAACAGTGTTTGCGATCGTCGTTTTTTGAGACTCGTGATTCATGATGAAGTCCTCTAGAAATTACTGCACAGAATCTTGCAAGGGAGTGACAAACTCAATGAGATTGCCGTTATTGTCTTTCACAAAACAGAGCCGAACTCCAGCATCAGGGTAGCTACCCAGTCCAACAAAGGCTGGAACCCCGCGTCGGTTCAATTCAGCCAGCAGTGCATCTACGTCATTAACTCGGAAACAGAAATGTCCAATACCACTGGTGCGTAATCCTTCGCCAAAGTCTTTAGTTACAGGCATCCCAGAACGTGACTGAGTGCTGCTCACAATTTCGATCCGAAAGCCATAGACGTTCAAGTACGCCAGTTTCAGGTCTGGGAAAATGCCTACTGTCCATTCTCGTTCGATCGTTGCATCCAACTTGTCTCGATACCACGCAAGGGTTTCTTCATAGTTAGGAACATTGAGCGCAACATGGTCGATTTGCAGAGAACTCAGGCTAGATGAGGATACAGGGTTTTGAGTCGTCATAATTTTATCCTTGCTTAGGTTTGAATGATTTCGATTTAGACACCAACCCAACTGTGAATCAGTTCAAGCTCTTGCCAGATGTCATCATCTGGTGTGTCATCCTGAAGCACTGAGTGGGTGCTTGGACATGTTGTGCTGCGATGCAGTTTTTGAGGGCAGTCAATCTGGGTCAAACCAGATTTCGGCTCTGAAATAACTGTGGGTGCGATTGGCGATGCTTGCATGATGGTTTTCCTTTCAACGTCAGGTATTTCCGGTCAGAGCGAGGGCGAATTCGGCGATCTATCATCGAAGCAGTCTCTTTAGTTTGAATTGAGCCAGCGATGAAACAACTTCGTCAGCTTCGGCATAACGATGTAGGTCATCAAGTAGACCAGCGCTCCAGTCAAAATCAAAGTCCGCAGAGGCAGCGGAAACAGGGAGAGAAACGAGCCGAACAGCCAGAGAATTGCTGTAATTAGGGGATAAATGGCAAGCCAAGTCAGCAAAAACATTTTGTAACGCTGCGGTGTAGCTCGTTGGGTTGGGTGCATAGAAGAACTTCCTTGCCTGGGATACCTTCTACTCAGGTGAAATGCAGTCATAATGGCACTCCGTTCAAAAAAGTAGCAATTACGTGACGTAACGTTAATTAATTGGCTACAACTACTTCACTTGGCTTTTCAAGACCAGCACTTTTGTCTACGGACTTGATTGTTGGAGCAAACTCTGTTTTAATATCGTTACGTCACGTAACTAAAGTATCTTAAGGAGGCAGATCATGTCAAGGAGGGTAAATAAAAAAGTTTCCGTTTCTCGAAGTCCGGGTCGTCCTCGATCGGATGAGGCTCACCAGCGCATCTTAGAGGCTGCCTATGAACTGATGAATCAAACAGGGTTCAACGATCTGACAATTGAGGCGATCGCGGCGCGTGCTGAAGTTGGGAAGCCCACTATCTATCGCCGCTGGTCAAGCAAAGCCCATTTAGTCATGGACGCATTTCTAGCAGCGGTCAATCCAGAATTGACATTCCTAGATCGCGGCTCTGTCAAAGAAGACATTCGGTTACAAATGCAGCAATTGGTAAAAGTACTGCTCAGTCCGCCTGGACAGATTATTGCCATGTTGATTGGTGGCGGACAGACAGATCCTGAATTGATGGAGGCATTTCGAGACAACTGGCTGATGCCACGTCGTAAAGTTGCCAGTGAGGTATTTAACAAAGGCGTTGAGCGCGGAGAGCTACGATCTGATGTGGATGTAGAAGTTGCGATCGATGCACTCTATAGCCCGCTCTTTTACCGCTTGCTGCTGAGGCACGCACCACTTACCCAAGATTTTGTTGATGAATTAGTTGATGTCGTCATGAAGGGGCTTGCAGTTTAGGGCTTAGAGAATGCGATCGCCCTACCATCTAACCTAATCTAATCCTCAACATCGACAAGTAGCTTTTAAACTACCGCCACAACCTGAAATATGAGCGGCACAACGTTGCCCGTAACCCGCCGCGAATGGACTCTCGAACTCAACTAATAACCTTTAAACGGACGGGTTCACGGGCGTTGTTAGCCGCTTGCTGAGTCAACACAAACCTGGACGGGGTCTTTCATTCACCCACGAGCACTTTGGCGATCGCTTCAATCTGATTCACCACCACTGAGATATGTCCTTCATTTGGATACATCACCAGCTTAGTCGTTGGGAGAGTTGCAGCAATTCGCTTTACCAGATCAAGCGGAACATTCCTATCCTCTTTACCATAGAACAATGTCAGCGGCATCCGAATTTCATCTAAACTAAAGTCCCACTTTCTGAGGTAAAGCTGAAGATCCCAAGCGGTTCCTCGTGTTCCTGAACGCAGTCCCTCGTTCAAAGCCTCACAGCTTTTCTTTATCTGATCTGGCGATTTTAATACCGCGTAATCTGCTGCCGGAAGTCTTTTCTTTAAAGTTTCTAATAGTTTGTCTGGAGGACCATTAAGCGATCGCTGTGTCAATTTCATTGAGGCTTGATACAGCCAGGGAAAATACTTGATTAAAATCAAACTCCAACGGTTGTATTTCAGCAAATCCGCAGTTGTAAATTCCCATGCTCCTGAAACGATCACGGCTGAATGTAATCGATTGGGAATCTTTGCAGCACAGGCAGCAGTATAGCCGCCTCCCGACGAAACACCCAACACTGAAAATTTGTCTAACCCCAAGGCATCGGCAAGAAATGTGACATCCTTCGTCCAATCAGAAAATCCGCGATTCGGTTGGAAGTCTGACTGTCCTATTCCCGGACGATCTGGCGCAATCAGTCGTAAGCCTAATCGGATAAATACTTCATCGCCTAACAACAATGGCTCTAAACGAGAGGTTCCGCCACCATGAAAATAGAAAACGGGATGCCCGTTGAGGTCGCCGTACTCTGCATAGGCTAACCGTCGCTCGTCGGGTAAGGTAAGAAAATTCGTACTCCCCATAGCATTGTTCTTTAATCGTAAACTGAGTCTGGCATCTCATTATCTCTTTACGAATAACCTTGACAGATAACTTTGCAGGCTAACGTTCGTAATCACCGGACACAGACGACCTCGGCATCTAACAGACCATACTGAATCGTTCCGGTGCATTGCGGTTGTTATGCTGCGCAAACTCATCAACTAAACTGGGCGTTCATAAGGTTCACTATACTGGCGATAGCCAACCCGCTTGAACGCAGAAATCATCCGCACATTATCCACCGCCGTGTCACAAAAGACTCGCCAGACTCCGATCTGTTGCAAGGTCTGTGTCCCCTTGGATAAAAGGTCGTTTGCCAAACCAAGTCCTCGATACTCTGGCAAAACACCCATATAGTAGATTGTTCCTTCCTCTAAACCCTCTTTGGCACATCCTGGAAAAATGACCGGAAGTACAAACCCTACAATTTCCCCTTTTTCGTTTATCCCAAACTGCCACCAGTCATCTTGATACGCGAAGTCTTCTCTTGCTGAATTCAAAAATATCTCAGTCGTTTTACGAGGATCAGGGTTTGATGCTCTCTGGCGATCACTCGCATCGACTGATTCAGCCATTATCCGCGTAACAATTGAAGTCAATTGATCGTCCATTGCTTTGACTGGTTCAAAGGTCAACCGAGACGAAACTTCAATCAACCGCTCCGGCTCTTCCCAAACAAAAGGCACTTTTAGATAGGTTTGCTGGCTCATAGGCGATCGCAACAAAAGTCTGTGAACTCGCTAGGCATACTACATAATACTACAAAACGAGTATTGTCCGGCTTCCAAACACTCACAAGTAATCTTCAGATTGCTGTCCCTACCCAAGATTCAGCGGCATAACGTTCCTGGTCAGCGGTTGCCGATACCTTTGCAACACGACCAGTAGCTTTATGCAATCCGCTGCACCAGGGTTGTTATGCGGCGCTACTGCAATGCACTTTTTCAACAACTTGATGAATTGCATCAATGACTAATTCTGGTTCATCGAGTTGGATTGCATGTCCACTTTCGTGAGCAACAATGTGAACGCCTTGGAGCGACTCATTGGCTAAATCTGCATGTAATGCTTGCAGCTTCTCAAGTACTTCTTGGGTTATGTCGAAGTCTGGCTTTCCAGCCGACAAAACAATGAGAGGAATATCAGGAAACGACTTTGTCTGGCGTGTCTGTTCGATCTGGTTCATGCTAACTGATACCGCAGCCGATTCTTGAGCAAAGGTTTTCCCAAATTGGGTTTGAGAATAGAGTACTTTAGCAAGCGACCGCACTGAAGGCGGAAATTTTTGGAATAAACCAGCCGCCATCGGCAAAGAATCAAACGTGACGAGCAAACGAAGCAGACCAGTACGTCCCATGATTGGCACCACATGGGTTAACAGTCCTTCAAGTCGTTTGTTCAATTCAACCCATTCGACTGGTGCATCCTCATACATTCGCTCATGAGCTACATCCACTAAAACCATCCCAGCGACTTCTTCTGGGTGATGATAGGCAAACAAGCGAGTGAATAAACCACTTAAAGACATTCCTACTAAGACATAAGGCGGTTCAATTTCAGCCTCTCTCAACAGTTGCCGCAATTCACCAACGACTTGCTCAGCCGTGCGAGGTTTTGAACTTGAATCACTCCAACCATAGCCTGCTCGATCGTAAGTTAAGATTCTTGTAAATTTGGCAACTTCAGGCTGCACTAATTGCCAATCTAGATGAGTACCTCCGGTTCCACTATCTACGATGACTGTTGGGCGACCTTCACCCATTATTTGATAGTGCCAACTTTTACCGTTGATTTGAACTACTTTTCCAGGAGGCAGAAACCTTCGGCGATCGCGACTTGTAGCAAGTGTTTGATAAATTGCTCCAAATCCAACTACTCCAATCACTACCCCAAGGGGTACAACAAGCCATAACATCCAGTTGATCCCCTCAACTTACATCCGTTTACAATTGTTCCACAAATGGCTTTTCAACCACGCTTCAAGGGATAAAGCTGCATAACTATTATTTGGACTGAAAGTTTCTGCCTAAGATCCCGATTTGAGGGACTTAACCCGAATCTTTCTGCCTAAGTCCGAATCGAGCGACTTAGCCCGACACAATTTCCGCAGAATACCCCTCGACAGGGATCTTAGGCGGAAATCTTCCGTATTTCTTCCAACAGAGAACCTGTAGCTGTCCGCCTCAGATCCCGAATAACAGAATCATAGAGTTGGGATTCGCCCTGATGGAACCACGACCCAGAAAACTGATTGAACAAGTCTCTGACTTGTTGCGAGTGAAGCACTATTCCTATCGGACTGAACAGACCTACATCCAGTGGATTCGACGCTACATTCTGTTCCATAACAAGACCCATCCTAAAGAGATGGGAAGTCCAGAAATTAAAGCATTCTTGACGCATCTTGCCGTTCAAGAACAAGTCGCCGCTTCCACGCAAAACCAAGCGCTCAGCGCCATTTTGTTCCTCTATCGCGAAGTGTTGCGGCAGGAACTTGATGCGTCCATTGATGCCGTTCGAGCCAAGCAATCCCGTTACTTGCCGACAGTCTTGACCAAAGATGAAGTTAGAGACGTGATTGGCAATCTCAGCGGGGTCTATCAACTGGTGGTGCAAGTTCTCTATGGTAGTGGAGTACGGTTAAACGAAGGATTAAACATCCGCATCAAAGACCTCGATTTTGCTCAACAGCAGATCATCGTTCGCACGCCAAAAGGGGTTGAGAGTCGAGTCACGATGCTGCCTACCAGTCTAAACGAACCTCTACAGGAGCATCTGCGACGGGTACGCCGATTGCACCAGCAAGATTTAGCTCAAGGCCATGGAGCCGTGCATTTGCCGTATGCACTAGCTCGAAAGTATCCGAGTGCGGAGCGATCGTGGGTGTGGCAGTTCGTGTTTCCGTCAGACCGTCGCTGTCGTGACCCTCGAAGCGAACAAATCAATCGCTACCATCTGCATGAAAGCGGAGTGCAGAAAGCCTTGAAGCAAGCGGTTTTTGCCGCAAGGATTCAGAAGCGAGTGGGCTGCCATACCTTTCGTCATAGCTTTGCGACACATTTGTTAGAAGCGGGGTATGACATTCGCACCGTTCAAGAATTGTTGGGGCACAAGGATGTGAAGACCACGATGATTTACACTCACGTTCTCAATCGTGGTGGTAGGGGAGTGCGAAGTCCGCTTGATCCATAAAGCGCGATCGCGCCTTTCCAGCCTCTCTAAAACGGTGATTTTTGCAAAGAAATATGAGATTTTGAGACTCATGCTGCACCTTCTAATAGTCAGAACTCACAGAATGTTGAATCTCTCTAAACCAAGAGTATGAGACGGTTTTTAAGAAAACCATAGAAGCGCATCGTCGAAATTGCAAAGCTAAGTTGCACTACAGCCAGAGAATAGAATTGCTAATTGCCATCTCTTGCCCCGGTTAACCACGTCAACGTACCGCTGCTCCGATCGCAGAAATTCTGCGCTAAAAGCTTGCTCTACCGTTACCGCTATGACAATTGCTCGACGACAAATGCAGTTGTAGACGATTACCCAATGGTAATTTAAGCCAGTTTTAGTCCAAAACGGTATTTACATTGAATGTGTGACAGTGCTTCAGCTTAGAGAGTCCGCAAGTATCACTCATTCAGCAGCAGAGTTTGAAATTCTGAGAGCGAAGTTAGTACAGTCGCTTGCCTGAGCAATTGCTTTAATCGATCTAAGTCCTCCACTTGATTAATTTGGTCGATCAATTCTGGTGATACTTCCCCAAAGCGCACATCCAAAACTTCTGTCACCGAATCACGGGCATTCTGTAATTTGCCGCGCTCAATCGCAAATCGCTCAATCGTCGTCAGGTAAGGCATAGCATTTTCAGCTCCAAAACGGCGAACTTCAGTGTCGAAAATTTGGTCTAGCTCTGGTGGTAGCGTCATCATTAAATCGACTAGCCGAAACAGCTCTAGAATGGTGTCTTCACTATATCCTAACGCCTGCATTCCTTGAACCAGTCGCAACTTCCACGCTAACCGCTCTTCAGAATCACCGCTCGTTTTCTGAGTATACAAATGCGCTCGAACTAGCATTGCATAAGGGTTCAGACTCTGCTCTAAAAACTCCCACTGCAATTCGTAATCCAAGAGTTTGACGATCGGGAACTCAATTCCAACTCGACAGCCCCACAATGTGGAGTGATAGGTTTGCGGTCGCCAATTGGGTTGATCATCCCCTAATACTGCTAAGCTCACGACCTCTCGATTGTAGCGGTCAAAGACTCGGTAGCTGTAGGTGTACATTCGCTTAGCAAATTCAGAATCATACTGACTCTGAACTTCTACATGAATCAGAACCCAAGTTTCTTGTCCATCTCGTCTCCACACTTTAACCAGCTTATCGACAAATCGCTTGCCGATCTCTGCATCCCGCACCACTTGCTGAAACTCTGAGTCTAACGATTCGTAGCTCAATTGCCAATCAATCTCAGCATGAATCTGAGGAAAAAAGAAGGCGAGGAATGGCTCGAAATAGCGTTCTAGCGCTTCTTTCCAAGGAGCATCGTAATTAGCGGAAGGAGCAGTAGGCACAGCAGTCACTCATTTCGGGACACGGATTACTATATCGCTGGTAGAAGAGCGATTCAGCATCACTTCAATTGCTTTAATGGCTTTAATGGCTAGTTAAAAACCATGACAAGATGTCATGGTTTCAAAGTGAGGTAGGAAATTGTAGATTTAGAAGTGAGAATCAGAGATTGCATCAACTTCTTACGCGAAGACAGTATTCAAAAATATTTCAGCTAAAATTCAGAAGCTTTGAAAATCATAGGAATATGTAAGCCATTCATGATTCTTACAGTTGCATCGTTCAAGGGTGGCGTTGGGAAGAGTACATCCGCCATTCATCTTGCTGCTTATTTACAGCAGAAAGCTCCAACACTGCTCATTGACGGAGATGTAAATCGATCTGTTACAAATTGGGCAACCCGTGGCAATCCTTCCTTTAAAGTGGTGGATGAACGTCAGGCTGCTAAATATGCAAGGAGTTACGAGCATATTGTGATTGACACGCCTGCTAGACCAAGCCACGAAGACCTCAAAGCATTGGTAGATGGATGTGATCTGTTAATTATTCCGTCGAGTCCTGATGCTTTTGCGCTTGATGCCTTAATGCTCACTGTCGATGCGTTGGTGGAGTTGGATAGTGATCGCTATAAAATCTTACTCACCATCATTCCTCCAGCGCCTTCAAAGGAAGGAGAGAAAGCACGAGTAAGCCTGACTCAGGCAGGGCTTCCAGTTTTTAAGACAGGTATTCGACGACTCATCGCATTTCAGCGTTCTGCGCTATTGGGCGTTCCGATTAATGAAGTTGACGATCCTCGCGCAAAGCAGGGCTGGGAAGATTATCAAAAGGTTGGAAAAGAGATATTGTCATGAGCAATTTTGATGCCATCATTCGGGCAGCGAAGGGAAATGCAGAGCCGGAAAGTAAAGAGAGCAGTCTGCTGAAACTCACAAACCCCGTAAAGAGCGACATGAACTCAGTGCAATCAGTGAGAGCACTTGAGGATATTCTCGAGCGAGAAACGAATACTCGTGAATTGAACCAGTCTCACGTTGAAGCATTGGCGGAGTCGATATCCGTGCTAAGTCTGCTAGAACCTTTAGTTCTGGATGAGCAAAACCGCCTTTTGGCTGGAGCACATCGTTTGGCAGCCATTAAGTTGCTGAGAGACCAGAACGCAACTGCTTACAAAAAGCTTTTTCTGTCTAATCTGATTCCGGTGCAAGTTTTACCCTTTGACGCAGAACAAGAGCCAGACCGGGCATTGCAAGTCGAAATTGCGGAGAACGAGCATCGCCGAGACTATACACCAAAAGAGGTGAGAGCGCTGGCAAATCGGCTGAGATCGTCGGGCTATGTCGACCAGCCTGGTAGACCCGCGAAAGGAGCTAAAGCATTACGTCCTGCCTTAGAAGTGATTGTGGGAAAGAGTCTGAGAACGGTTCAACGGTATCTGAATGAGGAGCAAAATAAAAAACCACGACAAGATGTCATGGTTTCTGAAAAGAAGATTTTGCATCAGGCGCTCAAGAAGTTGCAGGAGTGGGAGTCGATGAGTGATTCTGAGACGCTGACTCCTAAGCGTCGATCGCTAAGCAAGCAACTCCCTAAGCTGATGAGACTGGTTGAAGAGGTAATCAGCGAGATTGAATCTTAAAGCTCCAAGTCATAATTCTCCGCTATTTTAACAATCCGGTCAGACTCGCCGCATTAAAATTACGTTTAATCCTTGGCTGCGATAGCGAGTGTAACGCTCCCGTACATCCACTGGACCCTCTTGTGCTGTAATTTCTTCAAATCCAATGCGGTGATAAAACGCCTGCAAATGGCTCCAAGGAATACAGTAGCATGGCTGATTCGCAAGCTCGATCACGACGTGCTCTAGAAGTTTGGAACCAATACCTTGACCCTGAAAGGTTGGCTCAACTTGCATACCCCGTAGTGCCACATATCCAGCTTCCGGACAAAGTTGAGCTGTGCCAATCACTTGCTGATCCTCGAGTGCAACAAACACGGTTGCTGTCGAATTCAAACTGCCTGGGTATTTGACTTTGCCATAGAACCTTTCCACAGCGTCATATTCGCCAGGGTCCGCCTTCCGAATCACAATTCCCTTCATTCGTAGCCTCATGTCTCAATCAATTAAAGCAGTTTTCTAATGCAGGGCTCCAAAAAATTGATCCCAGACGGCACCAATTCTACTCAATCAGGTTACTTTCGCGATCTCAGAAATCGTGACGTAGAATGTGTCGATTTGCCTAATATAGTCCCTATCAAAAAAGGGATATATTTTTGGCAGTTTCAGCTTTCTCTTGAAGGCTTTGATCTTCCTAGCTTTCAGGTCGCGATGGGAGAAGGGAAAACGCTCTATCAAAAAACGGTCGGTTTTTAATAAGGGTTGGTGCAGGATGGATAGTCCTAAGAACATGACCATACAGTACACCTCAGAGCAGATTGTTAGCAATTATCTTTGATATGCAAGTAGCAGAATGTTGATGGATGGAATATATAACTGAGACAAATCGCCATTAATGCTACCTCCTATTTGCGACTTTAAAGACACATGAGCATCCACATTACGACGAATATCTGATAACACTGTGATAGCATCCTTGAGAAAAATGCGCTCTGCGCTACTAATCTTCGACTTTGCCTCTAGTCTTTCAAGATTATTCTTATATTTGCCAAGCGTTCCAGTATTGATTTCGTAAGGATGATTAATATTGAGCCGAGTTAATTCCTGTTGGAGCCATACATTAATTGATACCAATACTCTCGTTGCTTCAATGAATCCATATACCTTCGCTGCTTCAGGTGTTGGTAATTCCTCAGAGCCTGTGACCCCCTTTTTTAGGTGGTCATTTTTGCTGATAAGCGAAATTTCATTGCTTAGAAAAACAGATTTTATTAGTGCTTCAAATCCTGTTGAAAAACGCAACCACCATACCCAGTATCCATAAGGATCATTTTCAAGAAGTAATTGTCTTTTTTGTTCTGCATCTGATGCTTCCTGAATTGCGTATGCTGATTCGTCAAACTCAAGAATGTTCAACCAAGTCACCTGATCAATCGCAAATTTGTGTAGTGCCTTAGGAAAATCACTAAAATCCTGAGTTATGGTCATTTGGTTAATACTTTTTTTGATTGCTAACGTCGTCGAGCTTACCAGCGTACGAACCAGCTTGGCTAAAAACCGGAGAAGATCGTCCGTACGTCCGGTGCAGTGAGCAGTTAGGGTTGAAGTGGAACATACTAGAGCGAATCCCTGAACTACCCTCTCATTGTTTTATAACCATGTTGCGCTTTCTGCTCTGCTTCAACCAGCCATTCACTGAAAGCACGGGCATCATCACCATGCTTATAAACAACCCAAAGACGATCCCATTGAACCTGAAGCATCTCGGGAATTGCTGTAACAGGACAATCCATGGAGCGATACCAGTCATCACCTTCGCAGTAGGGCATCGAAAATTGACGAGACTCAGGTGTAAAGACAAGGGCGTATACTTCAATCTTTATTTTTAAATTTTTGTCATCTCGGCACGTGATTTCTATTTTCACTGTATTTCTCTACTGCTCGAATGATGTTTTATTTGACACCTAACTATTGAGTTGAACCGCACCGAGTAAATCAAGCAGCACCAACTTTAGTTGGTAGTGCAGTTAACTTTGCCACTGTTTGCAGCACGTCGGTTCCAACGAAATGTTCTACGGAACTGGCGTGGATGTAGTGTTCCCAACCGGTAACATTTCTATCCAGTTCTCGTGGAACTATTATTTGGACTGAAAGTCTCTGCCTAAGATCCCAAATTTAGTCGCTTAGCCCGACAGGATTTCCGCATAATACCCCTCGACAGGGATCGTAGCCCGCAATCTTCCGTATTTCTTCCAACAGAAAACATAGTGCTGTCCGTCTAAGATCCCGACTCGCAACATTACAGCGCTGGGAATCGTCATGATGGAGCCACGACCGAGGAAACTGCTCTAAGTGAAGCATTATTCGTATCGCACTGATTGGAAAAGCTGCTACAAATCAAGGTGAAGAACTCTGTTTCCACTGGTTGCACATCTCGTGGGGACAACTGTGCTTCCTCTAGCGAAAAAGGGGTAAGAAACCCAGGCAGGGTAAAGGGAATAGATTCTTTTTGCGCTCCATCAGAAAACAAGCCTTTTTTGATGAGGCGGTAAGCATTACCCGTGAGCATCTGCCATCCGATTACAATTCCAGTTCATAAATCTGGGCAATCTCCTCGGCTTGAATCCCCAGATACGCTAATGTCTGCTGCTGTGTTGCATGCCCAAACGCTTCCATCAGCAACGGGACTGCTGTTCCACGCTCCAGTCGCTGCCAGTAGCCCCAAGTCTTGCGCAAGCTGTGGCTACCATACTTGCCTTTCAATCCCACATGCTGACACCACGTTTTGACCATTGTGCTTACAGTGGGAACCGTCAAGCAACCGCGCTTGCCCTGGAATAGGAACGCCTCATCGGGAAGGGGACAGGTATCGAGATGCTGAGCAATCGCCTTGACCACCGCTCCATTCACTGTGACAGAGCGGAACTTTCCCGTTTTGCTCTGCTTCACCCGCAGCACATCGCCGGGTTGCAGGGTGCGCACCTGACCCACTGTCAATGAGAGCAATTCATTCGCCCGGAAGGCAGTGTTAATGCTTAGCACAAACAGGCAAAGATCACGGGGCTGATCGCGCAACAGTTTCTTAATCCGGTCGATCGCTTTTTTATCCCGGATCGGTTCAACCGTGAGGACCGATCCGGGAAGCGGGTGATGCGGATTTTCGCCTTTTTGGAACGCCATGCCAGCCTCAAATTTTTCACTAAGTTATCACAGCTTATAGCCAATAACTTAATGAAAAAAGTTACTCCGAAAAATCAGCGAGGACAGAAAACAGCGCTGAACACTATGTAGGACAAAGAACACAGCCGATTTCCGATTCACTAAGTTTTTCGCAGAAGTTAATGAAATGGACAAGTCAGTTAAAGACGAATTGAACGGGATCTGAGAATCGAGTAGTACAAGCTTGCTTCTCAAAGAAATACTGAAGTTTTCTGTCTAACCGGCTGTCGGAAGGGTATTATGCGGAACATCTGTCGATCTAAGTGTTCCAAACTCCAGAGTTAGGCAGAAACAGTCGGTCTAATGCCCGGAATTAAGACACTATGCTGACATAGAGCAGTCTAAATATCCGTTCTGGCAGATTAGCTGACGATTTTCTTCCTAGTGCATCAAATCGGGGTATTAGAGAGAAAGAGTCGTCCTAATCGATAGTTAGGCTGAAAATTGATACAAACTAAGGACATGACAAATGGAATCTACTTCTAAGAAAGGAGACAAGCCTAGGCTTAAAGACACAGTTGAAATTTGTCAAAGCTTTCTAAATATCCTTCGAGATTCTTCAATATTTTTAATATTTCTCCTGCTTTTACTAAATCCTGGGGTTATTAATAAAATTCTAAATAAAGCTGGTTTTGTGGAAGGAGAAATAGCTGGCTTTAAGTGGAAGAAACAGCTTGAAAAAACTGATGATAGATTAATTGAGGCTACAAATCAAATTGATATTCTAAGGAAGAGACTAGAAGAATCAAATAACGCCATATCTAAGCTAAACGAAGACAAAATTAAAGATCAAGGAATTGAGGAACAGATAAACAAAAATCAAGAAGCTCTCCGAGGGGCAAGCTCTGTTAATTCTGGAATACAAACCACCTTAGAAGCTAATACTTCACTTTTAAATCCAAGAGTAAATACAGGACTTGATTCCCTAGTCAATATTGTAAACGAATATAAAATCCAAATTTTTTATAATGAAAGTAAACCCGACCAAAAAAAAGTGGCTTTTGAAGTAAAGGATGCTTTAGAGAAATCAGGCGTTAAATCTACTATTCAGGTTCTTCCTCAGCTTGACAAAGCATCTTCTAATCAAATCCGATACTTTGCCGAGACTGAGAGGGAAGTAGCATATGCTTTGCAAAATGTATTAGGAGAGGCTTACCCTAAGCGCAGCTTTAAGTTACAAACTGTCTACACTTCATCTCCCGGTTCAATTTCAATCTTTTTAGAATCCTAGCAATTTCAATATTCGGTAATGTTCTAGGTTGTGTTGATATTTCAGCGAAGTTCAATCAGCAAGGCTGTGAAATAAAAAGCCACTTCTAATGGTTTGTTGTATTCCTGACTCATGTTTGCAGCATCTTTAACAAGTGAGACACTCATTGCGACATTTCCCTTAAAACCTTGCTAAAGCAACTTTTTTGCCTTTAGGGAATCTATGGATATGATGTACGTCATATTCTGCATGCAATGCCCTTGCAAAAGCCTCATCTCCTAAAACAGCCGGAGGTTAGTCGATTCGTTCGAGAGTTACGTCAACTAACTGCAATGACACAAGAGCAGTTCGGGGTGCAAATAGGGGTGTCTTACGAAGCGATTAGTCGAAGAGAGAATGGGAGAATGCAACCTTCATCTTTGGCACTTCGACAGCTAGAACGAATTATGCAAGAACTAGATGACTGTAACCAAGAGTTGCTGAGCTTATCTTTCTTCAAAAGCGAGAAAAATTAGGGCTGGTAATATGCCAAGAATTTTCGACAACATCGAACTAAAGCTTTTGCCAGCCCTTAAAGACAACTTAAGAGCGGCGAAACGGGCTGACTTCTGCGTTGGCTATTTCAACCTCAGAGGATGGCGGCTGCTGGATGAGTTGATCGAGCAGTTTTCGGGCGGTGAAGGAAGCTGCTGCCGTTTGTTGGTGGGAATGCAGACTCTCCCCAAGGACGAATTTCATGCTGCCCGTTCTCTCGGCTCTGGTAATCAAGGCATTGATCAGGGTGAAGCGGTTCGGCTCAAAAAGCGTATCGCCGAAGAGTTTCGAGAACAACTTATGGTTGGCGCGCCAACCAATCAGGACGAAGCAGGATTACGGCGACTGAGTGCCCAACTAAAATCTAAAAAACTGATCGTCAAGTTATTTCTACGCCACACCCTACACGCCAAACTCTATTTGGTTCACCATCCTGATGCGATTAACTCTCCGATCGTTGGGTTCTTAGGCAGTAGCAATCTAACTCTGGCAGGTTTGGGCAAACAGGGCGAATTAAACGTCGATGTGCTTGAACCAGATGGAACGAATAAGCTGCAAAAGTGGTTTGACGATCGTTGGCGTGATCGCTTCTGCGTTGACATTTCAGACGAGCTGGTAAAACTGATCGACGAAAGTTGGGCACGAGAAGAACTGGTTCCGCCCTACCACGTCTATTTAAAGATGGCTTACCATCTTTCTCAAGAAGCTCGTACTGGCTTATCTGAGTACCGAATCCCTCGTGACTTTGGCGATCGTCTATTCGACTTTCAAAAGGCGGCTGTCCAAATTGCGGCTCATCATGTCAACAAGCGAGGTGGGGTGCTGGTTGGTGACGTGGTTGGCTTGGGAAAAACGCTAGTTGGTACTGCCCTAGCGCGAATTTTGCAGGAAGACTCATTTCTTGAAACGCTGATCATTTGCCCTAAAAACTTGGTACAGATGTGGCAGGACTATGTACGTGAATATCGGCTCATTGCCGAAGTGTTGCCAATCAGCCAAGTTCAAACGAAGCTACCCAACCTGCGACGCTATCGAGTCGTGCTGATCGACGAGAGCCACAACCTGAGAAACCGCGAAGGGCGGCGTTATCGAGCAATTCAAGAGTACATTGCCTTCAACGAAAGTAAATGTATCCTTCTTACCGCCACCCCCTACAACAAAACCTATTTGGATCTCTCTGCCCAACTGCGATTGTTCATTCCTGAAGACAAAGATTTGGGCATTCGACCGGAGCAACTAATCAGCAGCTTAGGCAACGAGATGGAGTTTCGACGGCGACACTCCCAAATTCCTGTTAAATCCTTGCGAGCTTTTGAGCAGAGTGAGTTTACCGATGACTGGCGGGATTTGATGAAGCTCTATATGATTCGTCGCACTCGCAGCTTCATCAAAGATAATTACGCCAAGGTTGATGACGGTGATGAGCGCAAATACCTAGAATTTCAGGATGGTTCGCGCTCCTATTTCCCAACCCGTTTGCCCAAAACTGCCCGATTTGCGATCGGTAGCCCATCAACTGACCCTTATGCCCGCCTCTACTCAGATCAGGTTGTGCAGGTCATCAACGATCTCAATCTGCCGCGCTACGGGCTGGGTAATTACGAAGTATCTCGCCACGCTCAACCTCCCAGCGCCGCAGAACAGCTAGTCCTGAGTGGGTTGTCTCGCGCAGGACGGCGACTGATGGGATTCTGCCGCACCAACCTGTTCAAACGACTCGAAAGCAGTGGGCAAGCATTCATTCAATCGATTGAACGCCACGTTCTGAGAAACTTTATTTATCTCCATGCCATTGAGAACGAGTTAGACATCCCGATCGGCACACAAGAAGCTGACTTATTGGACACTCGCTATAGCGATGAGGACTCTGACTCGATCGCTGCCACCTTATTTGATGCTGAGGCTGATGATGAAGCAACGGCTGACGCTTCCACAGAAGAACTGTCTGCCCAGGCGGAAACCGAGTATCGTCGTCGAGCGGCTGAGGTTTACAGCCTTTATGCCTCGCAGTATCAACGCCGTTTTAAGTGGGTTCGCCCCAATTTATTCACAAAACGGTTGGCAACTCATCTGCTTGGAGATGCCCGCTCCTTAATTGGTGTGCTGAGCTTTTGCCCGGTTTGGGACGCAGAGCAGGACCAAAAATTTATGGCACTGGTTCAACTACTGGAAAAAGAATATCCAACGCGCAAAGTGCTGATTTTTAGTCAGTTTGCTGACACCGCTAGATTTTTAGGAACTGAGTTGAAAGCCCGGAGGCTGGCTCAAGTTGAATATGTGACAGGGAATTCTGCTGACCCAACCATGACTGCCTACCGCTTCAGCCCAGAGAGCAACGGCAAGCGCGACACGATTCCCCCCAGCAATGAACTTCGAGTTTTGATTGCAACCGATGTGTTGAGTGAGGGTCAAAACCTTCAGGATGCCGCAATTATTGTCAATTATGATTTGCCTTGGGCGATTATCCGACTAATTCAACGTGCTGGACGAGTAGACCGAATTGGACAGAAGTCAGACGAAATTTTCTGCTATTCCTTTCTTCCTGCCGAAGGGGTTGAGCGATTAATCAATTTGCGGGGCAGACTCCGGCGCAGGCTTCAGGAAAACGCTGAGGTGGTAGGCACAGACGAAGCCTTCTTTGAAGATGCGGCTGACCAGATGATTCTCGACCTCTATCACGAGAAAGCTGGAATTTTTGACGGCGAGGAGGATAGCGAAGTTGATTTGACCTCAGAAGCCTTTCAAATCTGGAAAAATGCCACCGACACTAATCCAGCTTTGAAAAGAGCGATCGAGCAATTGCCCAACGTGGTTTACTCAACTCGTACTCATCTTTCCACGGCAACGAAACCAGAAGGGGTGTTGCTGTATATGCGAACCACAGAAGGCAACGATGCCCTAGCATGGGTCGATCGAGAGGGAAATAGCGTTACCCAGTCTCAACTGGCAATTCTTCGCATGGCGGCTTGCGACCCAGAGACACCAGCTTTACCCCGTGATGCCCAGCATCATGAACTGGTAGAGAAAGGAGCCAATTTGATTGTGGAAGATGAAAAGCGGGTTGGCGGTCAGCTTGGTAGACCGTCAGGGGCGCGATTTCGCACTTATGAGCGGCTGAAGCGTCATGCAGAAGAAGTGAAGGGAACACTGTTTGAATCGGCTGACTTGCTCAAGGCGATCGACGAAGTTTATCGCTATCCGTTGCGGCAGTCTGCAATCGACACGCTGAATCGTCAACTCAAAAGCGGTGTGAGCGACCAGCAGCTAGCGGATTTGGTGGTTGCACTTCGTATGGATGACCGATTGTGTCTGGTCAATGAGGACGACGAGCCGCGAGAGCCGCAGATTATCTGTTCAATGGGACTTTTTGAAGGGCAGGGCTAGAAATTATGCAGATTGATTTAGAGCGATCGCGGCAATACCTAAAGCAATTTCAATTTCAGCCTTTATTTGTTGAAGAGTTGGGGTGGGATAACTGCCCCTCTCAACCCCTTCCGCTCTTGATCGAGAACAAGTCCTATACGCTTAAGCCCGTTGC